>DASXKM010000539.1:0-5002 GCA_036496825.1 Puia sp.
TCTCCCTTATGTGCGTCGATCGCTTTTTTATATTCTTCAAAAAAAGGTGTTGCAATTCCATCCACTGCAGTTATCTGATCCAGGCGACGGAGGCCGGCTCTATGCGCTTTCGATGTGTCGGGAATGATGTCAGCGATCACAGGAACGCGTGGAAGAAATAAAACAGAGCTGTTCTTTTTTCGTTCTACCAGTTTTCCGATCAGCGCCGTTGGCAGATCGATCGTTGTATGTACACCATCACGGATCAGATCAACCGGACCACCGCCACCCATCAAAACTCTTTCGGGCAGATCATCAAAATATTCAACCGGTTTTCCTTTTACAGTCAGAATTTTATCGCCATTACGAAATCCGATATTATACATCAGACTGTCCTGTACGGATATACCATAAGCCAGACTACCCAGCGGAACTTTTTTCTGACCCCATGTATATAATATCATCGCATAGATGAAAAATGCAAGCAACACATTCATCGTCACTCCGCCCAGCATGATAATCAAACGCTGCCAGGCCGGTTTGCTCCTGAATTCCCAGGGCTGTGGCGGCTGACTCATTTGTTCCTTATCCATGCTTTCATCCACCATGCCGGAAATCTTCACATAACCTCCCAGTGGCAGCCAGCCGACACCATATACTGTGTCACCAATTTTTTTCTTTACGAGTGCAAACCAGGGATCAAAAAATAAAAAGAATTTTTCTACTCGGCACTTGAATATTTTGGCGGGCAGGAAATGTCCGAATTCATGTACGATCACCAGAAGGGATAAGGAGAGGATCAGCTGTGCGGCCTTGATACCGGCATTGGCCCAGTCGATCGCCAACATTAAAGTGGTATTGTTCATTTTACAAAGATCAGCCGCAGTCCGTGTTCACGTGTGCCTGCCGGGAATTTTACAATTTTATTAAAGAAGCGGCGAAGTTACGCGCCTCGCCATCGCTTTCAAAATAATCCTCCAGCGCCGGCTGTTCCACAAACGGGATTTTCTGCATCGTTTTTTCTATCAGATCTGTCATGTCCAAAAAGCCGATGCGGTTCTTTAAAAACGCATAAACTGCAATTTCATTGGCTGCATTCAGCACACATCCTGCATTTCCCCCTTTGGCGAGTGCATCTTTGGCGAGTTGCAGATTACGGAAAGTGCGTATATCAGGTTCTTCAAATGTCAGTTTATCCGGTTTGTTAAAGGTATAGCGGGGCAGTTTATTCGGAAGCCTCAGTGGAAATCCGAGGGCATACTGAATCGGCAGTTTCATATCCGGCAGACCCATCTGCGCTTTGATACTACCATCTTCAAATTGCACCATACTATGGATAATGGATTGCGAATGGATCACGACCTGGATTTGTTGTGGTGTCAGGTTGAAGAGCCATTTTGCTTCGATCATTTCCAGACCCTTGTTCATGAGCGTGGCGGAATCGATGGATATTTTTGCACCCATGGTCCAGTTCGGATGCTGCAGCGCGTGATCTCTTTTTACATTGACCAAAAAATTTGGTTTCTTCCCGAGAAAGGGACCACCGGATGCGGTGAGAATAATTTTCTCGATCCGGTTTCTTGTTTCACCCAGGAGACATTGGAAGATCGCTGAATGTTCGGAATCCACCGGTATGATGGGTGCGCGGTTTTCAACCGCTTTCCGCATCACAATATCTCCTGCCACTACCAGTGTTTCTTTGTTGGCCAGGGCGATGGTTTTGCCATGTTCGATCGCCGTCATCGTGGGCATCAGTCCGGCAAAACCCACGATGGCTGCCATCATCACATCATAGCTGTCCATGGTAGCTACTTCGATCAGAGATTTTTCGCCGGCGAATACTTTGATGGGATGTGCAGAAAGGGCAGATTTTACTTTTTGATATTTGGATTCATCACCGATCACCACAATATCCGGGAGGAATTTGAGTGCCTGTCTGACCAGGAGATCATCATTTTGTTGCGCCGTGAGTACTTCTGCCGAAAATAATTCCGGGTTGGCAGCGATGACATCCAGGGCCTGTGTTCCCACCGATCCGGTGGAGCCAAAAACGGCGATCCTTTTCTTCTGCTGGTTATTCATGAACAACTTTTCGTAAAGGGTAAATCTAATGAATTCCACCTGGACGAATGGCGGATCAGTCCACGTATTTTTCCAGGGGTTCAGCAAAACTGCGGTCATTGCTGAGTCTCGGCACTTTATTTTGTCCGCCGAGTTTGCCGATGGATTTCATATAATCTATAAAACCGTTTTTCTTTACCGGATGTATTTGCAGCGGTTGAAGAATATTTCCGGAAATCAGATCGTCATAGTAAATATTTTTTTCCCGCAGGTTGCTGTCCACTTTTTTGGCGAATGCACGCATATCCGCCGGTTTGTTTTCAAATTCCACGAACCACTCATGAAACGATTTTCCTTCCTCCCTACCGTCCATTATATAGGGTGCAACCGTAAATTCATTGATCTGTATACCTTCTTCCTTCGCTGCCTTCATCAGACTGTATTCTACTTCTTCCCCGATCACATGTTCTCCAAAAGCCGAGATAAAATGTTTGATACGTCCGGTGACCACTATGCGAAAAGGATCCACGGTTACAAAACGAATCGTATCGCCGATATTGTATCCCCAGAGGCCCGCATTATTATTTATGATCAGGGCATAATTCACACCCGTCTTCACATCCTTCAGTGAAATGCGGGTGGGATTTTCATTAAAAATTTCATCTGCCGGTATGAATTCAAAAAATATACCACTGTTCGTGTTCAGCAACAGTCCTTCTTCCTTGCGACTGTCCTGGAATGCAAAAAAACCTTCTGATGCCGGATAGGTCTCAATGGTGTCGACCGTTTTGCCAATGCTGTCCATCAGCCGGGCTGCATATGGTTCAAAATTCACACCTCCATGTACCAGCACGGAAAAATTGGGGAACAATTCCGCGATGCGTTTACCGGAGATCTGATTTAGACGATCGAAATACATTTGCATCCAGGGTGGTATGCCGCTGATCAGCGTCATATTCTGGTTGATGGTTTCTTCAACAATTTTATCGAGTTTGGTTTCCCATTCTTCTATACAATTGGTTTCATAACTCGGCAACTGGTTGGTACGTAGATAATGGGGTATATGGTGGTTTACAATACCACTCAGTCTGCCGGTCGGTATATTGGCCATACGTTCCAGTTCCGGGGATCCGGAAAGAAAGATCATTTTCCCGTTGGCAAAGCCGGAATTTCCTGTTTCGGCCATATAACAGAGCAGGGCATTACGGGCTGTATTGATATGGTTCGAAATCGAGTCTTTCGATATCGGGATATATTTAATACCGCTGGTGGTACCGGAGGTCTTTGCGAAATAAATGGGCTGGCCCGGCCATAATATATTATGTTTTCCGTGTTTTATCTGGTCGATATAAGGCTTGAACTGTTCATAATCACGAACCGGTACGGCGGCTTTGAATTCCTCATAGGTCTTCACTTTTTCCAGATGGTGCTCCCTTCCGAAAACCGTTTTTGACCCCGTTTTAACAAGGCTTTTAAATATATTCTCCTGATCCTCCAGGGCTGAGCTGATCTCTTTACGGATACTCCTATATATATAAGAAGCGAAAGGCTTGGCTAAAAACGACTTAAACTTCATGTTTTAGGCAGGCGGGTGAATGACAAACCTACAATAAAAGGCAATATAAGCGCCTACCTCCCGTCCGGCCCAATATTTTTAACGGATTCCTTCGAAAATTACCCGTTTCCCCTTACCTTTGCAGCCCTAATATTGTTTTTTATGTTCGCAGTAGTACAAATCGCAGGCAGCCAGTTCAGGGTCCAGAAAGACCAGACACTTTATGTTCCCCGGGTTGAAGGAAACGCCGGCGATCACCTGGAATTTTCCGATGTGCTGCTTTCCACAGCCGGTGATCAATTCACTGCAGGAAAAGATGTGAAGAGCGTGGTGAAAGCTGAAATCCTGGGTCACGTGCAGGGCAATAAAGTGATATCGTTCAAAATGAACAGAAGAAAAGGATTTCGTAAGAAACATGGTCATCGTACGCATTATACAAAAATCAAAGTGACTGAAATCGCATAAATAATTTTTAAAATCAGATCTCATGGCACATAAAAAAGGCGAAGGCAGTGTAAAGAACGGTCGTGATTCGCAGAGTAAAAGACTCGGTGTAAAAATATTTGGCGGACAGGCAGCTGTTGCCGGCAACATCATCGTTCGTCAGCGCGGTACAGAATATCATCCCGGAAAAAATATTGGTGTTGGTAGAGACTTCACATTATTTGCATTGACAAGTGGTGTGGTGGAATTTAAAAAAGGGAAGTCCGACAGAACTTTTGTACACATCGTGGATGCTCCTGCAGAGGTTACAGCGACCGCTTAGTTAGTAACATATTTTTGTATTAATTAGTGATTCTTTAGAAATATTCAAAAAAACTTTTGGATAATTCTAAAGAATTTCTATTTTTACTACGTAAAGTATTTTACTAACCATTTAAATTCTACAAACAATGGCAACAGCAAAAAAAGCCGCTAAGAAAAAAGCAGCTCCAAAAAAGAAAGCAGCTCCTAAGAAAAAGGCTGCTAAGAAATCTGCTAAGAAGAAATAATTTTCTTCATTCATTAGCTGAAAATAGTAAAGTCCCCTGGTTCATTCCGGGGGACTTTTTGTTTTACTACCTTTAGGATAACACACGCTAAAACATAAGCCCATGGCGGTTTCTAACGAAGTCATATCCGAAAGTTTTTCACTGCTCGCCAAACTGATGGACATCCACGGTGAGAACCCTTTTAAAATAAAATCTTATGCGGCCGCATCATTCGGCATCGATAAATTAACAGAGCAACTCAGTGAAATTCCACGTGAAAAAATATCGTCAATAAAAGGAATCGGACCGAGTATTGGCAAACAAATCATCGAAATTCTCGACAGTGGTGAAATGCCCCAGCTTCGTGAAATAATCGGCAAAACCCCCTCCGGGGTCATCGAAATGCTCCGAATTAAGGGTTTGGGCCCAAAAAAGA
>DASXKM010000540.1:0-7520 GCA_036496825.1 Puia sp.
GCAGGATTTGTCGGTGGCTTTGGTGGATGGTACTGGGTGGGAATATTTCTTTTTACCGGCATGCTCATATATCAGCATTTGATCGTTAAACCAAATGATCTGAGCCGGGTGAACCTGGCCTTTATGACAGCCAATGGAATAGCCAGCGTTGTTTTTGCTTTATTTGCGATTGCTGACATCTACATAACTCACAAACATTGGTAACGCATGGCGAGAATTTTAGCTATTGACTATGGATTAAAAAGGACAGGCCTCGCTGTTACGGATACAATGCAAATTATCGCTTCAGCCCTGACGACTATAGAGTCAGCAAAGATTTTCACTTTTCTGGGAGAATATTTCAAAAAAGAAGAAGTTGAATTGATATTAATCGGCGACCCCCGGAACCTGGATGATAGTCCCACAGATATTACGGAAGATGTACACCGAATCATTCAACTTTTGCGAAAAAAATTCCCCGAAATTCCTGTAAAAACGGTGGATGAAAGGTATAGTTCGATGATGGCTTCCCGGGCGTTGGTTGATATGAATATGAAAAAAAGCCGGCGGCGTAAAAAAGGTATTGTTGACCAGGTGGCTGCGACAATGATGTTGCAGGAATATCTTTTGAAAGTCTGAGCGCTTAATGCCCAACCAATGATGCCATCTCACCTGAATACGGGTGACGTATACAACAGCAATTTTTCATAATTTAATTGATAAACGTTACCCTATGCGCTTTAAGCTTTAGTCTTAAAAACGTAAATTTGCGTTATGATACTTCCGATCGTTGCTTATGGGGCGCAGGTTTTAAGAACCCGTGGGACAGAAGTGAAACCTGACTATCCCGGACTGGAAAAGCTGATCGAAGATATGTGGGAAACCATGTATGAGAGTAGCGGAGTGGGTTTGGCCGCTCCTCAGATAAATAAATCGATCCGTTTGTTTGTCATTGACAGTACCCAGATTTTTACAAACCTGGAAGATGACGAGCAGGGTAAATATCCGGATGCCCCCGGACTGAAGGAAGTGTTTATAAATGCAAAGATCATCAAACTAAATGGGGAGCCATGGCCTTATACTGAAGGTTGTTTGAGTATCCCCAAAATCAGGGAAGAAGTTTTACGTAACGAAGAAGTGGAGCTTGAATATGTCGATCAGCTATTTCAATATCATATAAAAACATTCAACGGCTTAACAGCTCGTGTGATCCTGCATGAATATGATCATATAGAAGGAAAATTATTCATCGATTATCTCAAACCTCTAAAGAGAAAATTGCTAAAGGGCAAACTCGATGATATCTCCAGGGGTAAAATCACTGTGGACTATAAGATGAGTTTTTCAAACTGATTTCCGGTAACTGCGCCATTTGTCTATCAGGCCCTTCATGTCCTCCGGCAATTCACTTTCAAATAGTACTTCCTGATTTGTCGCCGGATGTATAAATCCAAGCGTTTTGGCATGCAAGGCCTGCCGCTGACAGATTTCAAAACATTTTTCAACAAATTGCCGGTATTTATTAAAGACTGTGCCTTTTAAGATTTTATTTCCGCCGTATGTTTCATCATTGAATAGCGGATGACCGATAAATTTCATATGGACACGGATCTGATGTGTGCGGCCGGTTTCCAGGACACATTTTATCAGCGTTACATAGCCAAATCTTTCAAGTACCTCATAATGCGTAACTGCTTCTTTTCCGTAGTCTCCTTCCGGATACGCCTCAAACAATTTTCGGAAGCGGAGGTGCCGGCCCACATGAGCTATGATAGTACCCTTATCTTCTTTGAGATCTCCCCAAACGAGTGCCTGATATTCGCGCTTGATCGAGTGGCTGAAAAATTGTTTGGCCAGACTTGCTACTGCGCGGCTCGTTTTGGCAAGAACCAAAAGACCACTGGTATTTTTATCTATCCGGTGTACCAAGCCGTAGCGTGGTAAAGTTTCTTCCGATATAGTCCTATTTTCTTCCTGTAAATAATAGGCGACACCATTTATTAATGTGCCGGAATAGTTTCCTGAAGCCGGATGAACAACCAGCCCGGGGGGCTTATTAATAATAAGTATTTCCTCATCTTCATAAAAAATATTAAGCAGCATTTTCTCCGGAATAATATTTTCCCCGACTTTCTCTTTATCAGAAAAGCAAACTATGTTGTCTCCGGGCCGGACTTTGTAGTTAGCTGAAGCCGGTTTATTATTTACTAATACCCTTCCACCGTCGATTGCCTGCTGTACTTTGTTCCGGGAGATATTTTCAATACGCGCCGTCAGGAATTTATCCAGGCGCATCGGTTCCTGCCCACCGCTTACAACCAGATTCATTCGTTCATACAATATTTCAGAAAATTCGGAAGAATCTTCTTCATTTACCGGCGTTCCTGATGTAGCGGCTGATACTTCCGGGATTATATGGTTTGCAATTTCCGGATGCGGCTTTTCAAATCCGTTCGATTTTTTGGGCATAAAGTCAAAATTACATCCTTAAGCCCAAGGTTAATGCGTAAAGTAGGACGCTTTATTTCAGGATTTCGATCAGGCAGCTTATGAAGTCTATATGCCGCTTTAGGCTTTGAGCTTTAAAACGTAATTTTGCAGTATGCAAAAGCAGCCGGTTTTTTTTCGTGACTTAGGCATGATGGGATATAAAGAAGCATGGGAATATCAGGAAAACCTGCTTAAACAAAACGTGGATATCAAAACCAGATATCAAGCTCCAAAAGATAAGCAGAGAAAAAATACAACCAATTACCTGCTTTTTGTAGAACATCCGCCAGTGTATACGCTCGGTAAAACAGGGCACGAAGAAAATGTGTTATTGAATGAAGAGCAACTTGAAGAGCGGGGTATTTTATTCGTAAAGACAAATCGGGGTGGGGATATAACTTTCCATGGACCGGAACAGATTGTAGGGTATCCGATACTGGATTTGGAGAAATTCGGGACCGATATTGGTAAATACCTACGGAACCTGGAAGAAATTATCATACGAACTTTAAATGACTATGGCATCCTGGGTGAGCGGTCGAGTGGTGAAACCGGAGTCTGGCTGCAGCCGGGTGTTGTGGGAATGGAAAGAAAAATAGCAGCATTTGGAGTGCGGTGCAGTCGTTGGATTACGATGCATGGATTTGCCTTTAATGTAAATACGGATCTGCAATATTTTGATGGGATCATTCCTTGCGGCATCAAAAATAAACAGGTTACTTCACTGGCTCGCGAACTCGGTCACAGAATTGAACTGGCAGAGGTTAAAGATAAAATCAAATTGCATTTTGAAGAAGTTTTTGAAGCTGAGTTGAAAGTAGCAGATGAGATTATTGCCTGAAGCAAGAGTTAATATCTGATATATCTCCTGGTAAATTGGTGTCAATATACAGACCGGGTTACTATTGTTCGCGCGGTATAAGGAGTTTGTTTTTCTCTATTAGTTTTCCATCTTCATACAATTCAAATCGGAACCAACCTGCATGTCCGAAATTGGTCTTATCGATAATAAGTAAAGTATCGTTGATATCCTTCACGTTCATTACTTCGGTATTATCCTGTTCAAAAAAGGTCACATTGTATTTTTTCGTCTTGCAATCCCGCAAGGCAATGGAAATGTTACCGTCTTTAGTTGTAAATACAAAGGGAGAAATTCTATAAACTTCTTTAGGCTCCCTGTAGACTTCCACATAGGGTTTAATCTGCAATGTATCGGCATTTACAAAATATAGGGTGTCTTTGGTTTGTTTTACCAGTGAATCACTAAAGCGTCGGACCTGATAGCCTTCGAGTTGCATAATTAAGGAATCCCGTCTCTTGACATACAATATTTTTTCTACTGCAATCGTAGGGGATTTGATTTTACCAGGATTCGTTACAGATGGTCTTTTCATGCTAGAATTATCCATCATGTAGTAAATTCTGGAATTGTCTATTTTGGGCAAAATCAAATATTTCTCTTCCTCTTCCGCTGGTTTTATAGTGGGAGGCACAGGATCGGCTTTTCCACCAACTGCTGTATTTTCGGTGACTGTCGATTTTCCTGTTTCCAGGGTTGCAGCCTGTGCTACAGGCGGCCCCGGCGGCGACTGTTTTGGTTTGGATTGTCCCTGAACAATTTTTGGTTTTGCACCGTGTACCTGTTTGGCCCCGGTTACAGGTTGTTCCGCCCGTTCTAAAACTGGTCTTCTCGATTTAGTGAACATGTATTTACTGTTCGGGAACAAAATAAAGATCCGGTAATAGATTTTGGAACTGCCGGGTTTGTTATCAACAAAGCCGTTTTCGGGAATTTGAGGATCTGGTACCGTGATAAGTGTTGTGAAGTTTCGCAGGCTATCAGTGGACCTTTGAATGCTGATCTGGTTAATGGCGGGGTAGCCATTTCTCCAGCTAATCAGGACTTTACCGCTGGATTTCAGTGAGGCCGTAAAACCGGGAAGGGTATCCTGTGCTTTGGCATAGGGCAGATTGAATATGGAAATCAAGGACAGCGCAAAAAAGAAACGCATGGCACGAACTTATCTTTAATCTAGGTCCCGGCAAATATAAGGGAAGCCCTTATTTTGACCCCTTAAAACCCAAGCAGGCCCGTTGTTAAGGAACGGTTTCCCTGAAGACCTCCGGTGTGTAAAACGAGTATCCGGCTACCCGGCGGAAATAATTTCATTTCCGCCAGTCTTATAACGGCAAAAAACAATTTTCCGGTATATATAAAGTCAGTTGGAATAGCAGATTCTGCATATGTTCTGTTCATAAAATCCGTCAGTGAAGCATTGAATTTTGCATATCCCCCGAAATGATATTCATGAACCATGTGAACATTAGCCAGCCTGGTCCTGTCATTTACCCAGTTAATATCTATAGGTTCCAGATTCCTGGTGCCTTTCAGAACGGAGACACCGATTATTTTTTGATTCCGTCCGGCGCTGTTGATTAATCCTGCCAGGGTAGTGCCGGTACCAACTGCTGTACAGAAATGCGAATACATTTGTCTCGGTACGAGAGAAAGGATCTCTTCAGAACCTGTTATGCCTTCAATACCTGCTCCTCCTTCCGGAATAAGGATTGAATCAGGATGGTCCTCAATTTTCTTAGATGTGAGATTCTCTGTCATAGCGTCCTTGCTGCAGAGCTTTTTTTTCAGGTCGAATTCTGAACGGGGAAGGAAAATTAATTTCATTCCATAATCTTTTACGGCGATCAGTGTATGTGAAAGTTTGGCAGGTTCTTCTCCACGAATAAATCCAATAGAGTTTAGCCTGTGCAGGCTGGCCGCCGCAGCAAGAGCGAGTAAATGATTAGAATAAGGGCCTCCGAAACTTACCAGCGTTTGCTTTTTCTCCTGATTTGCTTTTTCGAGATAGTATTTTAATTTGAACCATTTATTCCCTGAAATATCAGGGTGAATTTTATCCAGTCTCAGAACATCAACCTGCAAATCATTTTGGCAGAATATCTGATGAACCCATGAATCCAGGCTGATATTTTTAAGATCGGGTTTTAAGTCGGTCACGATAATTCTTATTCTGTTTTATGTTTATTATTTAATTTCGCCTCGCATTAAAATTACGGTAATGAAACCAACCTTATTGATTCTTGCAGCAGGTATGGCATCGCGTTATGGCAGCATGAAACAAATACAATCATTTGGCCCATCGGGGGAAACCATTATGGATTATTCCATTTATGATGCAATTAAAAGCGGATTTGAGAAAATAGTTTTTATCATCCGAAATGATTTTGCGGAAGATTTCAAAAATATTTTTGAACCGAAATGGGGCAAAAAAGTTGAAACAGAGTACGTGTATCAGGAGCTGGACGCCTACCTCGAAGGCTATCAACCACCGCCAGACCGAACCAAACCGTGGGGAACCGCACATGCTGTTCTCTGCGCAAAATCGGCGATCCGCGAACCTTTTGCTGTTATTAATGCCGATGACTTCTATGGCAGAGATGCATTTGAAAAAGCATATAAATTTCTGACAACAGCCTGTAATGCCACTACCTATAGTATTATAGGATATGATTTGTCTAAAACACTTTCTGAAAACGGTTCTGTCAGCAGGGGAGTATGTGAGGTCGATATGGATAATAACCTGGTTTCCATTCATGAAAGAACCAAGATATATCGGAATGAAAAAGGAGCTATTACCTACGAAGATGGAGGGAAAACGTTTCAGGTTCCGGATAATTCAAAAGTTTCTATGAATTTCTGGTGCTTTGATCCATCTGTTTTTACGTTTATTGAAAAAATATTTAAGGAATTTCTTGCCAAAAGCGGAAAAGATTCAAAGTCAGAATTTTTTATTCCTATTATAGGAGACCGTTTTATTCACGAGGGAAAAGGTAAAATCAAAATTATACCTACAGCAGCCAGCTGGTTTGGAGTTACCTACAAAGAAGATGCGCCTTCTGTTCAGGAAAGCATAAACCATCTGGTATCATCGGGCTTATATCCGGCGAAACTTTATTAAAAGTATAAGAGTATAGAAGTATAGGAGTATAGGAGTATAGGAGTATAAGAGTACAAGAGTATAGGAGTTCAGAGTGAAAAGTCGAAATTAACTCGTATACTCCTATACTCTTAACTTTCCTAATAGCTTTTTACCAGATAGATAAATTCCTGTATTTTTTTAATCTGTTGTACACGATCCATGTTTTTTACGCTGGATGTCTGTGATAAATGAATCGATGTAAAACTTGAATCCGTTTTTGAAACAAACGTGGAATCCTTTTTCATGTCATCCAGCGCCATATAAATATTTTTAGAGCGGATTGCAAATACAGCACCCTGAACATGCTCCTGTCGGTTACTCAAAACTCCAATCACTTCGCCGTTTTTATCAAGAACAGGTCCTCCGCTATTTCCGGGATTTGCTGCCACAGCGATCTGGCAGGTTAGAGAATCACCGCGATATCCGGTTTTGGCACTTAAATATCCTTCTCCATATACAATTTCATCTCTTGGATATCCAAGTGTGAAAATGGCTTCACCCAGATCAATATTTCCCTTATTAATAGCATAAGGTAAAACAGCCGGGGCCTTAAAATTGCTGTCCGCGATCTTCAGGAAAGCCAGATCTGCCGCATTATTTATGTATACAATTTTCGTGTTGAATTCCTGTCCCTTATTATTTTGAACAACCACAACCGTAGAATTGCCGATGACATGGGCATTCGTAACAATGAATCCCTTTGGATCAATCATAAATCCGGTACCTCCCTTGATTTCAGTTTCGGCAGGAGCAGGTCCCTTCACAGGGAGTTTGTTATTCAGACTTTCATTGATAGACTTTTGAACTTTTTTAAATTCGGAAAATTGCCTGCTCAGCACCTGCAACTGGGTGTTCGGAGTCCTTGGCGCATAATAAGACGTAATGCTGGTGATAGCGAGCGCCGTAATTGCGGCAATGGAAGCAGCTACCGCAACAGTTTTTCGATATTTAATCCAGAAGCGGCGGACTTTGGTTTCTTTGGATTGTTTGATTTGCCCTGTCTCAAAAAGTTCATTATGCACATCCTGCAATGTGGATTTTATATTTTTCCGG
>DASXKM010000541.1:0-3390 GCA_036496825.1 Puia sp.
CATTCCGAAATAGGCACCCCAGAAGGTTTTGTCCATCGGCATGGTTATGTTCCCGCCTTCAGAGAGAGAATTAAATATTCTGTCTGCCTCTTTCCTGCTTTCTGTATTTACAGACAGAGAGATATTCTGGCCAAATGTTACATCACCCATCGCCGGATTGGAATCACTTGCCATGATGATATTTTCTTTGTTTATAGGTAAAGAAACATGCATGATGCGATCGCGTAGAGCATCCGGAATTTCCATCCCGGGCATCGGAGGCATATCTTTAAACCGGCTGAACGTATGAAATTCACCACCGAATACTTTTTTGTAAAAATTAAATGCCTGCTCGCAATTGCCATTAAAAGTTAAATATGGATTGATGGACGCCATGGTAATTAATTTAAGATTACAAAGGTAATGGCATTAGAATTCATGGCATCTGAAAATAATATACATTTTCCTGTTCGTACCATCAGAGATTTATTATCAGGTTCGTATTCCTGTCTTTGCCCGTAATCTGATTGGGTGCATCTTTGGGTGGCTCTACCCAGTGTGTCTGGTTTATCACGAATTTGAATTGTCTGGATTCTCCTTTTCTTCCTATTTTATTTTTCGCGATTGTTAACCGGAATATTTTGTCATTACCCATCACGGCAATAAATTCTACATCTCTGGGATTCCAGAAATTAAAATCTCCGGCAACATTCACGACCATGATCTCACTAAATCTGTCTTTCAGAACAATAACCTGGTTTCCAATGGTGATAGTTTTCTGTTGACCAAATATGAATTCCATCGAATCCCCTTTCTCTATATATCCAAAATTTGCGGGACGCGGTTGACTTTTTGCTGCGTATGAGACAAATATTAACCCGACCAACAAAACAGTTAACATTTTTAATGGAATTTGACGCATGGCGTATTGCTTTGGTTTCGGAAGATTAGGGAACTATTCGGTAAATTTACATACTCAAATTGTGTCGATGTGTTATGATATTTCATATACCGTAAATGTAAAGGAGCTGGCAGATTATTTTCCGGATCTGGAATTTCATGCACAGCTGGAACTGGATTTTGATGCGGGCGTACATATTATGGGGCATTCCTATGCTGATCATCCGATTATCTATCGCACTGCCGAAGGAAAACTTCTTTGCCGGGCAATGGAATGGGGTTGTATACCTTTTTATGTAAAAGATGAAAAAACATTCGTCAGGCAACGTGCAACCATGCTCAATGCACGAAGCGAAAGGATTCTGGAGGATTCAAAATCATATTGGTACAAGATCAGAAACCGCCGTTGCCTGATTCCCGTGAACGGCATGTATGAACACCGCGCAATCAAAGGCTGGAAGAAAAAAGTGCCCTACTTCATCCGGCTGAAAGATCAGCCCATGTTTTTTCTTCCGGGTCTCTATTCTGTGGCCGATTTACCTGATCTTGAAACCGGAGAAATTGTCAGGCGTTATACCTTTACGCTGATCACCCGTTTCGCCAATGATCTGATGGTTAATATTCACAATGACGGGGATAACAAAAGCAGGATGCCTTTATTTCTTCCCAGGAATTTGTCAGATAAATGGCTGAGCGAAGAACTTTCACCTGAAGAATATAAATCCATACTGGATTTTGAAATGCCTTCCTCACAGATGATCTATCATCCCGTTTTTACGATCCGCAGCGCCAAAATGAGGCCGGACGATAAGTTAAAAAATGAATATTGGGAATGGGAAAAGCTGCCGGCACTCGGGGAAATGAATCCTTAAATTCGCCGAAGCGTTAAAGGTTTTTGAATTTTCTTCCAATATGGGGGATTTTCTGGTTTTCCAGAAGCCCTTGCTTACTTTCAATGTATGTCAGAGGGTATTCAGTCATTCCACATAAAAAGGACCCTGTTTAGCGCCAGGCGCATGGTAACTGTCGCGCCATTATACCTTGAAATGGAAGGGCCATTGGCGAACTTACGGTTTACGAAAGAGGACATTGAGGGGCTCCGGTTCGGCGTCACGCTGTTCCGGTATTTCTTTATTCCCATCAGTAAGTCCTATAATATTGAAATAAAGAGCAGTCAGGGAAAGGTCATCACAATCCGCATGCATACCCTCTTTGGGATCGGAAACCACAAGATTCGCAGTTTGTTTATAGGGATACATAAACAAATTCAGCAGACTTATTTCAATGATATGGCGATTCACTATGTCCGTTTACTCAAAGGAGGTTTAACATTTGAACTGGCCGGTGCATTTCTGACAAGCGAAGGCGTACTTATAAAAAAGGACAAAAATCTGATTCCCTGGCTGCGGACGGGTCTTGCAACCCGCTTTCATTCCTGCTCGATATATGACAAGGCAGATCTCCGGCATTTCAGATCCTTTGATTACTGGCACGACTGGAATGCATCTTTACTACGGTCTGTGGTAGATTATAAAATCGGTGCTATGAGATCCTGAGCTGGTGTATTTTTTACGCTATCAGAATTAACATTCGAATAATGCTGCATGCCGGAAAATGATAGTAGTTTTGTTGATCCATTATGATGAAAAAAACGCGACCACATTTTTTAAAATCTAAAAAGCACCGGAATTCAGAAATGAATATTCAGACGGAAAAAATATACCAGGAACTGGAAATTCAGCAACGTACTCAAATTCCGCCTTCAGAAGAACTCATCGCAAAACTCAATCAGATCGCATCGCGTCCGCCTTTCAGCTATACACAAAAGACAAAAGAAAACGATCCACGTTAATTCTTCCGGTCATTTTATAAGTGGCCCTCGTGGATTCGAACCAAATTGCTACCACAGGACTTTACTGTAATATTTTTTCCAGTTCCTTATCAAGTGACTCAATCGGTGATTTGTTTTTTCCTTCTCCTCCAAACAATTGAATGATCTTATGGTTCCTATCAATAAGTATGAGTGAAGGGAATTCACTGATATAGTATGAGTCCGTAATCATGCCGGAAGAAGGAAATATTTTGTTAGGACCATCATTATCAAGAATCTGGCTCCAATCCATGTGATCTTTTCTTATAACCGCATCCCAGTCCGCCTCCTTATCACGATAGGCAATACTGATCACCTCTAATTTGTTCCTGTATCTATTATTTATTTTATATAGTGCGGGTATAATTTTCAGACAGGGCATACACCATGTGCCCCAGAAATCCAATAGCACATATTTCTTATTTTTAAAATCACTTAACCTTATTGTATCTCCCTGTCTGTTGATGGCAATAAAATCGATTGCTTCGGCTCCAATATAAATATTGATTTCTGATTCCATTACATAAGCGATGCTTTTACCATAGGAGCTCTCTTTTATATTTGATGGAAAACGATCGTATAATTTCTTTATATCAGGAAACTGATCCGTTGAACCTCCTGATACATATCTCGAGAACAAG
>DASXKM010000542.1:0-1542 GCA_036496825.1 Puia sp.
ATTTTTCAAACAACCCTGTAAAATGGCTTCTTCGGTCATATTAAACCTCGTTGCCCTGTAATTTAGACAATTTTAAGAAGTTAAAGCTGCATGAAACCGGTTTGGAGGATTGATTTTAATCAAATAAAAGATTGCCTGTCATTTCCGGTGGCACTTCATATCCCATCAATTTGAGAAGGGTAGGGGCAATATCGGCAAGTTTACCCGGATGAACTTTTCCATGCCATTGATTATCAAGAAGAAAATACGGGACCAGGTTAAGGGAATGCTGGGTATTTGGAGATCCATCTTCATTGATCATAAAATCAGCGTTACCGTGATCGGCCGTTATAAAAACGATATAGTCGTTTGCCAGAGCTGCCGTCGTTACACGCTCTACGCATTTATCAACGGTTTCAGTTGCTTTTACAACGGCCTCGAACACACCGGTATGACCCACCATATCGGTATTGGCAAAATTCAGACAAATAAAATTGGCTGTTTTATGCGTGATCTCCGGAATAATCGCATCGGTGATTCCTTCTGCGCTCATTTCCGGTTGCAGATCATAAGTGGCCACTTTGGGAGAAGGAATCATGATACGCTTTTCACCTTCGAAAGGATTTTCTCTTCCGCCACTGAAAAAGAAAGTCACATGCGGATATTTTTCTGTTTCGGCAATCCGGATTTGTGTGAGCATATTTCTTGCTACCACTTCTCCCAATGTCATTTTCAAATCATCATTTTCAAACATTACATGCACGTTCCTGAAATGATGATCATATTCGGTCATTGTAGTATAATCGAGCAAAAGTTTTTTCATACCCTGTTCCGGGAAATCTTCCTGTGTGAGTACTTCAGTTATTTCGCGACAGCGATCAGTTCTGAAATTAAAACAGATCACGATATCGCCATTGGTTATTTCTGCCAACGGATTGCCGCTGGAATCCAGCACCACACTGGGTTTTATGAATTCATCGGTAATGTTCTCCGCGTAACTTCTTTCTATGATCTCTGAAGCGCTGTTTCCGCTTCCCCCTTTTCCATTCACCAGTAGATCATAAGCAAGTTTTACCCGCTCCCATCGTTTGTCCCTGTCCATCGCGTAATATCGCCCGGACACCGATGCGATTTTTCCGGTGGCTGTTATGTCGAGGTGATCCTGCAGATTCTTTATAAATCTTATTCCGCTTTTTGGATCTGTATCACGCCCATCAGTAAACGCATGTACAAAAACGTTTGCAAGAGATTCAGATTTACAACAATCAATGATTGTTTTGAGATGATTGATATGTGAGTGAACACCGCCGTCGCTGACGAGACCAACCAGATGCAGATTTTTATTTCCTGTTTTTGCTTTGCGAAGGGCATTCAGCAGTATCGGATTCTTTGCAAAAGATCCATTGCGTATCGCCACATTAATCCGCTGGAGTTCCTGGTATACAACACGACCGGCGCCGATATTCAAATGACCCACTTCTGAATTTCCCATTTGTCCATCCGGGAGTCCGACAGCTTCACCACAGGTTACAAGAGTGCTATTGGGATATTTTGAATAAAGGG
>DASXKM010000543.1:0-6635 GCA_036496825.1 Puia sp.
TTTATCACAATCCTCCTTGTACTGCCGGTACAAATCCGGACCGAACGGATCCAGCGTTGATTTTAAAGTGTTATGAAAATGATTCGCGTCCTCACTGAACAGATAATTGGGAGTAAGGTCCGTTCCGCCTCCGAACCAGCAATCTATACGAGCGTTGGCTTCATCATATAATTCAAAATAACGCCAGTTTGCATGCACGGTTGGAACAAATGGATTTAACGGATGAAGCACAAGTGACAACCCGCAGGCGAACCAGCCGGACCCTTCAATTTTTAATTGCGTTCGCATAGCATCCGAAACTGAACCATAAACAACGGATGTATTAACGCCTCCTTTTTCAAAAACACCGCCATTTTCAATAATCCTCGACTTGCCGCCCCCGCCGTTTTCGGATCTCTGCCAACGGTCTTCAATAAAATAACCCGCGCCATCCGTTTTTTCCAATGCTTCGCAAATCGAATTCTGTAAATCATCTATAAACTGAATCCAGCGCTCACGCAGTGGGACCTGATGATTTTGATATGTGATATTATCATTCATTCCTACAATGATGAAAAAGCTTTTTCACGGTTTTTATAACGGTGATTTTTGACGGTGTCCACAAAAAGCTTTGCATGATCCACCGGAACGTGAGGAAGAATGCCATGGCCCAAATTTGCGATATATCGGCCGGGACCGAATCCGTTTAACATCCTGGTCACTGTTTTTTTTAGTTCTGGTAAAGGACTAAGCAGACGGGCCGGATCCAGGTTTCCCTGGAGCGTAACAGCCTGTCCCGCCATTTTCCTTGCCGTTTCCGGACGAATGCACCAGTCCAGTCCAATTCCGGCGGTTCCTGTGGCAGCCATTTCATGAATAGAAACCCATGCACCTTTTGCGAACAAAATCGTCGGAACTTCATCTTTCAGGGCGTGAATGATCTGACGCATATACTGTAGTGAAAAAATTTCGAAATCATCCGGGCTAAGCAAACCTCCCCAGGAATCAAACAACTGAATAACATCCGCTCCGGCTTTTACCTGCAATTTCAGATAGGCAATTGTTGTATCTGTAATCATTTGCAACAACCGGTGCGCCAGTTCGGGCTGGGTGTAACAAAAAGTTTTTACAGCGTCAAAAGTTTTTGATCCTTTCCCTTCGATCATATAACAAAGAAGGGTCCAGGGGGCACCCGCAAAACCAATTAGCGGGACGCGGTTATTTAATTCCTTTTTTGTCAAGCGAATTGCTTCATATACATATCCCAGGGCTTCTTCTGCATCGGGAACAAATATTCGGTTCATATCTGCAACACTCCTGACGGGATCAGGCAACACCGGCCCCTTGTTTTCTATCAGCTGCACTTCCAGCCCCATGGCCTGTAATACAACCAGAATATCGGAGAAAAGAATGGCAGCATCAACTCCGATCTGATCTACGGGTTGCAGTGTAATGGCAGTAGCCAGCTCAGGTGTCTGCACACGGGTAAAAAAATCAAATTTATCGCGCAAAACGCGATAGTCCGGTAGATAGCGTCCGGCCTGCCGCATCATCCAGACGGGTGTTCTTTCTGTTTCTTCGCCGCGAAGGGCCTTTATTATCAAATCGTTTTTAAGCATATTAAATAATGGGATATGATGCGGCATAATCTAACGCCATGTTGACAACAAAGGTTTTGTCAGCCTCCGGCGAAATAAGAACCGGATGGTCAGTTTTTTGTTTGAGCGCCGCGGCAGTAGTGCTTCCCATTGCGATAACGGTCGTGCCGGACGGAATTTCATTCATCGAGAAAAAACTTTTAACAGCTGTTGGACTGAAAAATAATATGATCTCCGGCTGCTCCTTCAATTTCACTGGTTTCAGAATGGTATTGTAGACAATCAGTTCATTTAACTCTATTCCATTATTTCTTAAATTATCCGGTAAAATATCAAGTCGCTGATCACCACAGAAAAATAATGCTTCCCGAACTCCTTCCGATATCATAAGTTTTGATAAAGACAAAGCATTATCCCCAAACTTGCATTTGATATCTGAGCCAAACCAGTTTAAAACGGCGATTCTTGTCTCATTTCGGATACAATAAATAGTCCAGTCAGGTTTTTGCTTTAGCCATCCGGATACAAACTTCACAGCGTACGCACTCGTAAAAACGACATTTAGCATTTCTGAACCGTATTCCGATATAATCGGTATTAACTCTACGCCGGAACGTGGAATAATTTCAATAAACGGAACTATCTGAATATCTACCGATTCTGGAATATTTTTTAAACGCTCCAGAGGCAGTGAAGCGGTTGATAATATTTTTATCCGCCGGTCAGACATGTTGTTTTTTTTCAGTTAATTCTTTGCCGCCCTGACCAAGTAATTCATGTGCAGCCGAAATTCCGACCGTGGTGGCGAGTTCAATGGAGATTCTTTTTTCAATCTCGAATTTCTTTTGTCCCGTTGGATCCAGCAGGTTTCCCCTGAAATATATTTCCTCTCCTTCAATTTCCGCCATTGCACCGATCGGAGTAGAACAACCGCCGAGAAGGGTGGATAAAAAATCCCTTTCAATTTTTACGCAAAAAGCCGACTGTTCGTGATGAATTTTCCTGCATTGCGCGAAAACATTTTCATCCTTTTCCCTGCAAACAACCAAAATCGCTCCCTGTGCTGGTGCTGGTATCATCCAATCCAGTTCTATTGCGTTTGCCGGACGAAGACCAATACGTTGCAGTCCTGCAGCCGCGAATATGGCTCCCATCCATTTGCTTTCTGAAAGCTTTTTTAAGCGCGTGTTCACATTTCCACGAATCGGAACAATCCGATCTGAGGGATAACGGTTAAGCCATTGAGCCTTCCTTCTTAAACTGCTTGAAGCAACGGTGGATGAAATATGATCTTGTAAATGAATATTTGTTATGTCTGGATGTGGTACCAGTAAATCGTATGGGCTTTCCCTTTCAAGAACTGCTGCTTCCACTAATCCGACTGGTAGCTGAACCGGCACATCTTTCATGGAATGGACAGCAATATCAATCTTATTATTTAATAAGGCCAGGTCAAGACTACGCGTAAATATTCCTTGTACACCCATGGCATATAAGGGAGTAACCAGATCCACATCTCCTTCGCTTTTTATAAGTACCATATCACTGTCAGTACCTTGTTCCCGGAGCAATTTTTTCACACGCTTAGCCT
Organism: Puia sp.; assembly: GCA_036496825.1. Taxonomy (GTDB): domain Bacteria; phylum Bacteroidota; class Bacteroidia; order Chitinophagales; family Chitinophagaceae; genus Puia. The sequence continues at coordinate 3,169 of DASXKM010000543.1, forward strand.
GCCAAAGAGCTAACTGGCTTTCGCGCGTGCCGATCCTAAGTTTTTCAGACATGTTATGAAAGTTTATCAGCGGGCGATAAACTCATTGATCGCTTCAATATAATAGCATCCGCGTTGATTTTCATGCCGCATTTTGGAAGCCATACCATTGAGTACCCGCTGAATTTTCTGATCTCTGACAAGGGAAGATGGTTTTTCGGGTATTGGTTGTTCAAACAGGGGAGAACCATAAATCTCCTGAAGTTTTATTTTTACCTGTTTGAGAACGGGGACGTGTTTACGCATTTCAATCCATTCCATCAATTCGCTAAAATGGGTTTGAATAATCGCCCGGGCCTTAGGAATCTCGGCCGCACGCCGCAGCAGGGTTTCGTCTTTCAATGCTGATAATCCGTCTACATCAATTAGTTTAACATGATGTAAATCTTCAACCTTTTTTTCTACGTTGCAGGGAATGGACAGATCTATGATTAGTTTAGGACCGGGAGTATTTTCCAGATCGGAAACCTGTATGATGGGTTCAGGTGCATTGGTCGCAACCAATATGATATCAGATTTTTTTATTTCTTCCGGCAACGTTTCTATGTAAGCAGTTCTTAAATTAAAAATTTCCGCCAGATGTTCTGCTTTTTCCGGTGTCCGGTTTATTAAGGTGATAGAACTGGTGCCAAGGTAGTCTACCAGGTTCTTACATGTGATGGTTCCGATTTTTCCGGTGCCCAGTAAAAGGATTCTTTTGTCTTTTATTGAAGAAATATTCTCACGAATATATTGTATCGCAGCAAAAGCAACGGATACGGTCCCGTCACTTAATGCAGTCGTACTTTTAATTTCTTTTGAGGATTGTAAAACCTGATTGAGCAATCGTTCCAAAAAATTATTTATAAATCCCCTTTCTTTTGCAAACTTCATGGCTTGCCTGAGTTGTCCGACAATTTCATAATCACCCAGAATCTGTGAATCCAATCCGGCGGCTACTTCAAATAGATGGCCGATAGCCCTTGTTCCGTTTTTCTGATAAGCCAGTGTTAGAAAAAGTTCCGATGAGCCTTTCGTTTGCGAGCAAAAAAGATTTACCAGATCGGCAGGTTGTTCAGCAATTCCATAAATTTCTGATCGGTTGCAGGTAGATATAACAAAAAAATCACGCACCCCATATTCGGCGGCCAGGCTTAACATATTACTATACTGTTCCGCTCCGATTGCAAAAGAACCTCTGATGCCGGTGTCGGTTTTTTTATAGTTGATACCGGCAACAAAAAAGTTTGAAAGTTCCGTATGGGGATGTTTGTTCATTCTGATAGTAGTACGCAAAAATAATCGGTGCGTTCGCGATTGAAACATTTTTGTGTCATCAAACTGTCATTTTGCTAAATGATTGTCGTCATGATAAAAACTGATCATTATCATGTGTTCCGTTGAAACATCGTTTCTTAATTACATTTGCAAAATGAGAAATTCAAAAAGAGGTATAATATTAATGAATCTTGGTTCACCCGATTCTACAGAAGTGGATGAATTGAGAAAATACCTGAATGAATTTCTTACGGATAAAAGGGTGATTGATTCGTGGTTCGTACGCAATATATTAATGCGTAACGTAATTATTCCGAAGAGGGCGCCGGAGTCAGCAAAAGCTTATCAAACCGTCTGGACGAAAAATGGTTCTCCGTTGATCAAGTTTACACGTGAACTGGCTGAAAAATTGCAAAAAGAAGTTTCGGAGCCTGTAAGCGTGGCCATGCGTTATGGAAATCCATCCATGGAGTCAGCTTTTGATTTATTGTTAAATAAAATTCCTGAACTGGACGAAGTCATTGCCATTCCATTATATCCCCATTATGCGATGTCATCGTATGAAACAGCGGTTGAATATGCAAAAGAGATTCACCGACGAAAGAAATACAGGTTCACATTAAATTTTATTTCTCCTTTTTATCAAAATCCGGATTATATCCATGCGATGGCTGAAAATATGAAACCCTGGCTGCAAAAGGACTTCGATCATCTGCTGTTTAGTTTTCACGGGATCCCGGAAAGACATTTGATAAAATCGGATCCCACGCATCAACATTGTCTGCAAACGGCCGATTGCTGTTCCGTTTTTTCTGTTGCTCACGCTACCTGTTACCGGCATCAATGTCTGACCACAATGAATCTGGTGGCATCGGAACTGGCAATTCCAAAGAGTAAATACAGTTTTTCTTTTCAGTCACGTCTGGGTAAAAAACCCTGGCTTAAACCCTACACAGATTTTAGGTTTCAGGATATGCCTGGCGAGGGGATAAAAAAATTGGTAGTTATTTGTCCTTCTTTTGTCAGCGATTGCCTTGAGACACTGGAAGAAATTGAAATCCGAGGCAAAGAGAGTTTTCTAAGTTCAGGAGGAGAGGAATACAATATGATTCCCTGTTTAAATACAAATCCGCTCTGGGTCAAAACTCTGGCAAACTGGGTCAGCGCTTAATGCATTCTATGTATTTATATATAAAGGCCCTTCATATTATTTTCATAGTTACCTGGTTCAGCGGTATGTTTTACATCGTCAGGTTATATATATATAACACTGAAGCATCTGAAAAAACGGGCCCTGAACGTGAAGTTCTGCTTCGGCAGTTTCGAATCATGATCAGGCGTTTATGGTTGGGAATAACCTGGCCCTCAGCGATTCTAACCTTAATATTCGGCCCCTGGATCTGGTATATGATGGGCAACACACCTGTCTGGCTGTCGGTCAAACTGTTTTTTGTGGTTTTGCTTTATTTATATCATTTTTCACTGCACATTTTATATTTGGAACAATCAAAAGGAATTTTCCGTTTCAGCTCCCAAAAACTAAGACTCTGGAATGAAATGGCCACCCTTTTATTATTCGCCATTGTTTTCCTGGCCAGCGTGAAGCAGGCTCTGAGCTGGATTTTCGGTCTTGTGGGAATTATTTCTTTGGTAATGATTTTGATGTTGGCGATCAGAATTTATAAAAAGTTAAGATCAAGATAAACGCAGCTACTATCGGGCAGAATGCAAAAAAAACCTCCCGGCAGGAGGCTTTCTTAATAAGGGGCAAAAAAGGTGGTCTTTCAGAACTGGTCTTGATTGGTGCTTCAGGATTGGGAAAAAATTCAATAACTAAGCATTGGTTTTTGCAACGTCGATAAAAGGAATTAAAAACGGGAAGGTGCGGATTTTTTTAAAAAACGCGTTAAGAATAAAAGGAAGGGGAGTAGGAATACCCCCCTTTTTAACCCCTAAACCCTAAACCGTAGAAAAAAATTTTTCAGAACCGGAGACGTCTTTTCACAGATTCGCCTCAATGATTTTATATAGGATCGAACTCCCTTTTTTTAAACATAAATTATGCCAAAGCGAATATTTGTGGAAAATTGATTTTCCTTAACCGCTTGATTATGCTCAACTTCTGCGTAAGAATACTTTGAATTATCGTACACAAACGATTTATTCCCGGT
>DASXKM010000544.1:0-3792 GCA_036496825.1 Puia sp.
TATATAGTTGACGACGATAATATAAGAAGTTCGCCAGACCTCATTCCTGAGTATGGTGCCAAACATGCTCTTGTTGCCATGCCATTCTGCAAACACCGAGAGTGCTAAATAGGCAAGTCCGATCCACAGATAAAATATAAACCGTTTGATATCTGTTACTTTCTTCATCCCGTTAATATGGGATAAATGTCGGTAAAACTTTTCCCTCCATATATAGAAATCTATATACTCACATTCCTGGCGAATGAATGACGGAAAAGGGTCAACCTGTTTAAATGGGAAAGAGCATCCGGTCAGTCATCATCATTTTCCGGGCGAAAACTGGCACGATAAAAAGAATCATAATGCCCGTGATGATCCTATACTTCATTTTGCCTGGCATATATATTCCATTTTTGTATTAACTCCTTTACCGGGTTTACTCAGGCAGGTGATTTGTACAAGAGAAAATGAGAATCATCTGACCACTACTCAAAAGGATTTAAGATATTCTGTGAGATCCCGAATTTCATTTGTATTCAGGTTCAAATTCATATGTGTATTATAATGATCAATAACGTCAGACAAAGTAGCGAACCTGCCATCGTGATAGTATCCTCCCTTCGACCGGGTAAATAAACCACCCAGGGGTGTAGTACGATATTTTCCGATCGGCGACCGCATGGCCTCAAAGTCATCGATACCAATTTCATCCGCCGTATGTAAAATATTATCGGCAAATAACGGGGCCGAATGACAGGTAGCGCATTTTGCTTTTTTCATAAAGATCGCTTTGCCACGGTTTGCAGCCGTCGGATCAAAGCTGCCCGCAGGCGGCGACGGCGCATCGATGGAATGTTGATATGCTCTCAAAGCAGGCAATTTGGAAGTGATCAGGTCCGGAGAATTTTGGACATTCCAGAAACTATTTTCAACCGCGATCGGATATTTTACCGGATCATTCAAACGGTGATCGTGTATAGAACCTTTCCCATGCATTTCCAGCGTGCCAACAAATTCGTTCCAGTAACTGATGTCTCCCCAGCCGGTATAAGTAACCAGATCTATTCCTTCCAGACCGAATGCCGCAGGTATCAGATTGGCAGCCACGGATCCATCAGGTCGGAGTGCCTTTCCATCCATAAATAATACAGCCGCAAATTTTCCAGGTCCCCATGCGCCGAGCACTTTTCGTAAAGTCGGTTCATCAACATGAAGCAAATTGGCCACCGGCGTTGCATTGTCCGTCAAAGAAATAATGCCTCCCACATTCAGATCCCTGTTTGGCCAGCCATCCAGTCTCTTTCCGATACCGGCCGAAAAAGAATTATCAACTGTAGAATGACAAAAGGCGCAGGTAATACCCAGTGATTTCATTGAACCGGATGTTGAATCAAAACTGGCTTTGATACCGAGGACCGCATTTAGCTTCAGGAGAGCCAGTGTGGTTGCCGGATCATTAAAATCCACTTTTCCCGCCCTGATAGCCGAAACCAGATCGGGAGGAAGTGCCTCTGCATCCACTTTTAACCCCACTGATAAGGCGGTAGCCGGGCTGACACCCGTACCAAATCCACCATTGTTCGCGCCTGCAACTGCCTTATCAATATGCAGTAATCCGGTCCAAAAATCATCATCCCCGAAATCGTCATACCGGAATATCTGTTTTCCATCCACCACGAGCGCAGGCAGTTCCGGTTTTACACCGTTATTTCTTTTTGAGCATTGTGTAATGGCTAACCCACAGGCCAGAAACAGCATTACAATAATTTTATTTTTATGTCTCATAAGACTTCATTGAGATGTTATCCCTGATAGAGTATTTGAAAATGCAAAAGGTTACAAACACAAAAAAATAATTGGAAAAACAGAATGGCCGCCCGGTAAAATGTTCCCAGAAAAAAATAAATATGCATTTTTTTGTAACCTATCTTGATGGGGACACTCTATATAGCAGTTCATCACTTCCTGTAAATAAATTAAACTATGAGCCTTACAAAATCATTCAAGAAAGCATCATTCAGTTTGTTGATTTGTTCTGCATTGTTTTCAACCTCCGTTTTTTCGCAAACAAAACCCCAGCTGACAGATCCGGAAATAGCATCCGTTGCTGTTACTGCCAATCAGGTGGATATCGGAAATGCCAAAATCGCGATGGCCAGATCAAAAGACTCGAGCATTTTACAATTTGCCGAAACAATGAAACGGGATCACCAGGCCGTCATTGATCAGGCCGTAGCGCTGGTAACCAAACTGAAGGTTACTCCGAAGGATAATCCGGTCAGTCAAAAATTGCTGGCCGATGCCGCAAAAACAAAAAAAATGCTGGAGTCCCTGTCAGGAAAGGCATTTAACAAGGCATATATAGACAATGAAGTAGTTTATCACAAGGCAGTTATTTCGGTCATCGAAACTGTCCTTATACCGGAAAGTCAAAATGCTGAATTAAAAGGTTTATTACAAAAAGTTCTGCCCGCATTTCATGCTCATCTTGAACATGCTGAGATGCTGCAAAAAAATTATTAATTTGAACCTCCGAATTTGTTTGCTGGGAATCCTTGCAGGTTCCTTCCTGCCTTTGGCTTTTCTGAACAGTTGTGCTTCCGGGCCTGAAAAAAGAGTACCGGAAACACATACCATTGTAATCAGTGCCATGCAGTTCAGTCCGGCGGAGCTTACCCTGCAGCGGGGAGATACTGTCATTTTTTTAAACAAGGATCTGGTGGTACATGATATTACGCAGCTGCCAGATAAATCCTGGTCTTCATCCAATTTATCTCCCGGACAATCATTTCGGATGGCTGTCGGGAGTAGTACCGATTATTATTGTTCGATACATCCTACTATGAAAGGCAGGCTGCTGGTGCAACCTTAGGTACTGCAATTGTTAAGCGGTCTTCGTTTTTGGCCTGCCGAATATTTTCTGATTCCTGCAAATGGATGTTGCCGTAAAATCTGCAACGGTACGTGAAGTAGTCACTGCGCTCTTTTCATTACAGCCGTTGCGACTGTCCGCGTCGTATGAGTGGTAATTATAGATTTGTATACGGATTATCCTTCAGGTCAGGCATAGCGAGCGGAAAAATAAAATCCCTGAATACGCTATAAGTTGCCTTCTTAACATGTATAACATAACGTTCCAGACTTTTACCCAAAATCAATGCAAAAGCGGGATCTAATCTGGAAATAATATCACGAATATTTCTTATTTCCATTTTCAGCCGGTGACGTTGTTCTTCATTAAAGGGATAAAACCGCTCCGCTGCTTCTTCAAAATGTTCTTTAAAATTTTTCTCCACTTCCTTAAAATAAGGCTGTAATTCCGGCAGCGCGGTAAATGTTTTAATATGTGCGAGCCTGATCGCATCCGCTTTTTGTTTCTGATTGATCCCATGTTCTGAACAGGATGCCAATACAGAAAGCAACACGGGTGCTTTGATTAAAAGTTCCTGTTCCCGGGGACTTAATTTTTCAAAATGAGGAATCATTTTATTTCATGATTAAAAGTTGACGAAGTTTTGTTTCATTTTTTATTTTGACAAACTTGCCCGAAGTAGAAATGATCTTATCGTTTTTTAATTCGATAAATAACTTGAACAGGGTTTCATAGGTCGTGCCCGCATATGCCGCAATATCCTGACGGCTGACAGGCATGGAAATAAACCCTTCCCTGTTAGTGCCGAATTTGATATCCATTTCGATCAGTGCGCCGGCAATTCTTCCTTTCGTTTCCATATGTACCAAATCACGCATTCTTCTTTCTGCTTTCTGTAGTTCCGCTGCATAAAACTGCATGAGCCGGTAGGTAAGTGT
>DASXKM010000545.1:0-13030 GCA_036496825.1 Puia sp.
ACAAAAATCGTGACACGCCACCCAAGAATATTCAGGATACCATTCCGAAAAAAAACATTTCTCCTTTAAAAGACACGGTCATTGTTGATTCAGCACTGCTGGATACGCTTCCTTTCCACTCCGATAGTACCCGTCTGCAGGTTGACACGATTCACGCGCCTTTTTCAAAAGACTCACTGGACGCACCGATTTCCTATAGCGCGCAGGATTCCGTTGTGCTCGATATACCCACCAAGAATATCACATTATATAATAAAGCCAGTACAAAATTTAAGGATATCGAACTGGATGCATATAATATCCGGATGGATCAGTCCAACAGCCTCCTGCTGGCAACCTATACCCGCGATACTTCCGGAGCGATGATCGGTCGACCTAAAATGACCCAGGCGGAGACAAAAATGGATGCAGATTCGATGGTCTTTAATATGAAGACAAAAAAGGGGATTACGATCAGTGCCAATACGCAAAGCGGTGAGATGTATGTATCGGGTGAGAAAATGAAGAAGATTTCAAAGAATGACTATTATGCCTTCAGGGGACAGTTCACCACTTGTAATCTGGATACACCACATTTTGCGTTCAGGACAAACAAAATGAAACTGATCAATAAACAGATGGCGATCACAGGACCCGTTCATCCCGAATTTGAAGGTGTTCCGATTCCGATATATATTCCGTTTGGATATTTTCCGATTTCCCAGGGCAGGCATTCCGGTTTCCTGCCGCCCACTTTCGATGTGAGTTCACAATATGGTCTGGGATTGACGGGGCTGGGATATTACAAAGTACTGAGTGATAATTTTGACGTCGCCGTACGTGCCAACATATACTCATATGGGGGATACAACCTGTATTTTACACCGGAATACCGTGTCCGTTACCGTTATAGCGGCCGGATGAATTTTATATACCAGAACACCCGGGTGCTCAATAATGCAGGTGTAGACGCATATACCACCACAAAGACATATAATTTTCAATGGGCACATAACGTGGACAGTAAGGCCCATCCCGGACAAAACTTTTCCGCGAATGTGAACCTGATGTCAGCAAAATTTAATAATGCCAATATCACCAACCCGACGGCCGTATATAATAATCAGATCAGTTCTTCCATCGCTTATTCAAAAACATTTGATGAGGGCAAATACAATCTGACGGTCAACGCAAACCACAACCAGGACAACATTTCCGGCCTTGTAACTATTAATGCTCCTTCTATCGGGTTTACAGCTGTAACGATTTATCCTTTTGCTCCCAAAGACTATGTCGGCATCCCTAAATGGTATCAGAAACTCGGCATCGGGCTGAATTCAAATATTTCGGGCGCTACCAGTTTTTACGATTCACTATCAAGTTTTAGTCACATACTGGATACATTTAAATGGGGAGCCCAGAATAATATCCCGATCACGCTGGCTCTTCCGCAACTGGGTTTTTTGCAGATTACACCAGGCGTGAGTTTTCAAAACAGAATCATGAGTAGAAGATATAATTATGCGTGGAATGATGCGAACCAGAAGTTGGACACCCTGAAACCAACGGAGAAAGGCGTTTTTTTTGCCAACAACGTGGCTTTTTCTCTGAGCCTGAGTACCGCGATCTTTGGAACATTCCAGCATTTTGGGAAAAACAGCAAGATTCTGGGAATCCGCCACACCGTCAGACCAACCGTCAGCTTTTCCTATTCGCCGGATCTCTCCAAAGGTTACTACACACCAAGTATTCAATATACGAAAGAGGGGAATTATCAGAGCTTCAACCGGTTTAACGGGAATATATATAGTTCGTTCTCTCAGGGAACTTTCGGTGGGTTGAGTTTCGGCGTCGATAATAATATCGAAATGAAAGTGCGGTCGAAAACAGATACTTCTGCGGGCGCAAACGAAAAAGTCAAACTGATCGACGGGTTTGGTTTTAACGGAAGTTATAATTACCTGGCGGATTCCTTTAAATTAAGCCCCATTTATTTTTATCTGCGGAGTACTTTGTTTAAGAATGTCAATATCTCGGCAACCACTTCATTGAATCCTTATCAGCACGATACCCTGGGAATAAATATTGACAAATACGCCTGGCAAGGTGGCGGGTTTAATCTTGGACGAATTGTCGGGGGTAATATTTCCATATCCACCTCTTTCAAGAGTAAACCGATAGATCCCAAGAAAGATCAGCAGGATCAAAACACGGTGGATAATCAGATGCCCATGACCATTGATGAACAACAGGCCGAGCTGGCTTACATTCGAAATCATCCGGCTGAATATGTCGATTTTAATATTGCCTGGTCACTGAATGTTTCATTTGCATATAGTTTCAGCAATACGTTTGTGGTAAACAAATATGTAACACAAACCAATTCATCTCTTATCTTAAATGGGGATTTTAATCTGACCGAAAAATGGAAAGTGGGGTTTAACTGTTATTATGATGTAAAAAACCTGGTGATGAACAACCTCACGACTTTTATTTCGCGGGATATGCATTGCTGGCAACTTTCCATAAACGTTACACCGGTTGGATACTACCGTTCATTCAATATTACCATCAGCCCCAAGTCAGGTATTCTGCGCGACCTGCATATCAATCGTTCCAGAACTTTTTATTGATACTGAATGATTAAATTTTTCATCTGTTCACAAGAACTTTTTACTGATGCTGAACGATATAATTTTTCATCTGTTCAAATACACGTGCTTTTAGCTGTTCCACAGATTCTCCGGGTAATATTTCCACTTCGGGAAGAAAATCCATTTTTAATTTTACGGGCATGAGATAAAATCCTTTGTCGGGGGGATTGGCTCTTCGGCTGTTGAAAATAATCATGGGGATAATTGAATGACCGGTCGTCACCGCCAGGCGGAAAGCCCCGTCGTGAAAGGGTTTGATCGGTTCTGACGATGTATTTCTCGTTCCTTCCGGATATATGCACATATGCAGACCCATGTCAAGCACATCTTTCATTTTTGTGAAGCTTTCGCGCCTGCTTTTTTCATTTTTCCGGTCAACGAGAATACTCCCTGTTTTATAAATCAGCCCAAAGAGGGGGATTTTGGCCATCTCGGCCTTTGCGATTGTTTTATTTCCACCGGGAATGCCGGGTGAAGAAACAGGCACATCGATCAGCGCATTGTGATTACAGACAACGATATAAGTTTTTCCTTTTTTAAAATATTCCTGTCCCCGGACTTTCAACGGACAGCCAACAAGACCCAGAAAAATATCCATCCAGGTCCGGGAGTAACGGATAAAACGATTTGTTTTTTTGGGTTCTTCCTGAAAATAAATAAAAAGTAAAAAAGGTATCATGAAAAGAAGCATCGTTGAAACGAAAATCAATGCTCCCCAGACAGCCCATATTCTTCCGAAAATATTTTTTAAAATTTGCAAGGCAGTCGTTTTGGTGTTAAAGTTTCCAGTCAATCGGATCCATACCGTTTTTCATAAGATAAGTATTGGCCTTTGAAAAATGCCTGCATCCGAAGAATCCTTTATCAGCTGAAAAAGGAGAAGGATGAGCGGCTTTCAGGACCAGATGTTTGGTTTCATCGATGAGTGTTTGTTTTTCCTGCGCGAATTTTCCCCAGAGAAGGAATACCAGATTTTTTTTGAGATCGGAAAGTTTCTGAATCACGGTATCCGTGAACTCTCCCCATCCGGCCTGTGAATGACTGGCCGGGGCATTGGCGAGCACGGTCAGGTAGGCATTTAAAAGTAAAACCCCCTGTCTGGCCCAGGGCGTCAGATTGCCGGTCTGTGGCACCGGCATGCCGGTATCGGTATTCAATTCTTTATAAATATTCTGCAGAGAGGGCGGAGGTCTTACGCCATCCGGAACCGAGAAACAAAGTCCATGTGCCTGACCCGGACCATGATAAGGATCCTGTCCGAGGATAACCAATTTTGTTTTTTCAAAAGGACTCATTTCGAAAGCATTAAAAATCTGGCTTCCCGGCGGATAAATTATTTTGCCAAGGAGTTTTTCCGTTTTTAAAAAATGGACGATTTGTAAGAAATAGGGTTTGTTGAATTCGGCCTCCAGTACCTTTTTCCAGCCGGCTTCCATTTGGACATTCATGTTGCAATTTAGGTCTTTGAATCTAAATTAGTGTGGTGAGTGTGGAAGGATAGGAATGTAAGAATTCGAAATGAAAAGAGGAAATGACAATGTGAAAAAGGTGCATAAATCAAAAACTAAATGACATGTAAAAAATTAGGCGTAAATCGAAAATAGATGATAACCTGAAGGAGTGAGCCCGAATCGGTATTGAGTCCAAATTCATATTTTCAAATTGTCATTTGCAAATTTAATTTCCCCTTGTTCACATTTTTACCCTTCCACACTCGCCACACTTATTTGGATCTTTTCGTATATTTAAAATAAAATGTCAGATACCCAACTCGAAATGATGCCCTATCTTTTTTTCAGGGGCGATTGTGAAGAGGCACTTAATTTCTACAAAGATATTCTGAACGGAAGGATTGAAATCGTATCCCGTTATGACAATCCCGCGATGAATATGCCGGAAGAATTTAAAAATAAAATTTTGCACGCCAGTCTTCATTTTGGCAATTACACCCTGTTTGCGAGCGATGTCATGCCAAAAAACAAGGACGAACAAATGACCAGCAATGTCGCCATATCCCTGGCGCTGAATGATGAAGAAAGCGCCAGGAATATATTCGACAGACTGAGCTCGAAAGGAGAGATCCATATTCCGTTCAAGAAACAATTCTGGGGAGACTGGCATGGTAACTTTAAAGATCAGTTTGGGATCCGCTGGATGGTGAATTGTTCAAAGTGAATCTGACTTCTTTATAAACTTAAAAATGAAAATACCTTTCGTTCTGTCAGTTATTTTATCGGTATCTACGGTAACCTTATCGGCTCAGACAGCGAACCTGATCCTGCACACTCCGGCTGCCAAAATCATCATCAACAAAAATATTTATGGACATTTTGCCGAACATCTGGGTCATTGTATTTATGATGGTATTTATGTCGGTGATTCCAATAGTGTCATTCCGAATACAGAAGGAGTGCGGAACGATATTATTGCCGCACTCATAAAATTAAAAGTTCCCGTGTTGAGATGGCCCGGAGGATGTTTTGCTGATACATACCATTGGAAGGATGGGGTAGGTCCAAAAAAACTGCGGCCCGCAATGATAAACAAATGGTGGGGAGGAGTTACGGAGGACAATAGTTTCGGAACAAATGATTTTCTGAATATGTGCGAACGCATTGGAGCCGCTCCTTATCTCGCAGGAAATGTGGGAAGCGGCACTGTGCAGGAATTTTCCCAATGGGTGGATTATGTAAACGGAGAAGGATTTAGTCCCATGACTTCATGGAGAAAATCAAACGGAAGGGATAAGGCCTGGAATGTAAAATATTTTGGTATTGGAAATGAAGCCTGGGGATGCGGAGGAAATATGACGCCTGAATATTATATAAATATATACAGGCAGTACGTCACGTTTATCTCCAGCTGGAATAACGACGGGAAATTATTTCGCGTCGCGTCCGGCGCCAACAGTGATGATTTCCATTGGACCGAAGTGATGATGCGGGATATTCCCAGAAATATGATTGAAGGAGTTTCCCTTCATTACTATTCAGTACTGGACTGGAATGCCAAGGGGCCTGCAACCGGGTTTAGCCGGCAACAATATTTTACAACCCTGAAACGTGCACTGCACATGGAGGAACTGGTTTCCAGGCATGAAGCGATCATGGATAAATATGATCCTGAAAAAAAGACGGCGCTGGTGGTTGATGAGTGGGGGGGATGGTATGATGTTGAGAAAGGTACAAACCCAGGATTTCTTTTTCAGCAGAATACAATGCGGGACGCTATGCTCGCAGGAGTCACGCTGAATATCTTTAATAACCATTGTGACCGCGTCCGGATGGCCAATCTGGCGCAGATGGTCAACGTTCTTCAGGCTGTTATTCTCACCAGCAAAGAAAAAATATTATTCACGCCCACTTATCATGTGATGGAAATGTATAATGTTCACCAGGATGCAATGATGGTCCCGGTGGAACTACAGAATATTTATTATAAAGAGGGCAATGACAGCCTTCCGGCTATATCAGTCTCGGCCTCGAGAAACAAAGAAGGGCTGACACATATTTCATTGGTGAATATTGATCCTGAAAAAACAAATGAAGTGCATCTCCGGATGGACGGCCCGGAGTTAAAGCTGGATAATGGAAGAATACTTCAATCAGGCAGCATTCAGGATTTTAATAGTTTTCAGGATCCCGGAAAAATTTCACCCCGTCCTTTTTCCGGTGTCGTAGTGAAAGGAAAAGAATGGCTGATCACATTACCGGCGGCTTCGGTTGTTGTTTTAACGCTTCATTAAACCTGAATGACAGAAATGCCTGGTAATATAAAAATGAAATTATTCATTCAATTCATTGTATTCATCAATATTTCTGTTCACTCCTATGCCTTCGGTCCAACTCCCCTGCGTTTACTCAGTCCGGATAAGAAAATAACATTTGAGTTTGAGATCCGCCATGGCAAGCCGGGTTATAATATTTTCTATGAAAAAAACAGGCTGATCAATTTTTCAGTTTTGAACCTGGTGTTCAAAGGTGACGCGGAGGGAAATAGTTTCCGGCTGGAAAAATCGGTTACACTCGATTCATCGGAACGATATACATTAATGACCGGAAGGTCAGCATCCATCAATGATTCCTTTCGTCAGGTGAGTTTGTTTTTAAAGGAATTAAGTGAATCCAAACGTGAATACATACTGGAGGTTCGGGCTTTTAATGATGGAATCGCGTTTAGATACCGGTTTCCAAATACTGGGGAAGATTCGCTTCGGATCGTGGATGAGAAAGACGAATTTAATATAATGGGAAATCCTGCAGTTCATGCGTTGATTCAGGACGGATTTGAAAATGCACATGAAGGAAATTATCTGCATCGTCTTTTACGAAATCTTCCCGAAGACAGCCTGATCGATATGCCGGTATTGTTTTCATATTCGGACAGTCTTTATCTGGCCATTACAGAAGCCGCTTTGTTAGACTTTGCGGGAATGTATATTATAAAAACAAAATCGGGACTCGTTTCGAAACTTTCTCCGAACCCGTCACGACCCGGATATGCCGTGATAGCCGCATTGCCACATGTAAGTCCCTGGCGGGTATTATTGATCAGTCATCGTGCCGGACGGTTTTTGGAAACCAATATGCTCTCAGATCTCGCACCGCCCAATCGTATTGGTGACGCAGGCTGGTTGAAACCAGGCAAAACGACTTTCCCCTGGTGGAACGGAAATGTAACGGCGGATACACTGAATGCGCCTGGAAACAATTTTGTTACCCAGCAATATTATATAGATTTCTGTGCGCGAAACAAAATTGATTATCATTCGGTGGTGGAATATGGGCTTCATCAGTGGTATCAGGATGACGGAATCAGTTTTATGCCGGGGCCTCACAGCAATGTGCTGAAACCGATGCCGGGTCTGGATATGAAACAGATATGCGACTATGCGCACAGCAAGGGGGTGGGCGTCAGGGTATGGGTTCATTGGAAAGCACTCTACCCGAAGCTCGACAGCTTTTGCATTATTTGAACAATGGGGCTTATCAGGAATGATGGTTGATTTCATGAACAGAGATGACCAGGAGATGGTGAATATACAAACCGAGATTCTTCAAAAAGCAGCCGTGCATCATTTACATATTCAATTTCATGGAGCTTATAAACCCACCGGGTTAAGCCGGACTTATCCCAATGAATTTACCAGGGAAGCCACATTAAATTATGAGGCAGATAAATGGAATCCAAAAGGTGTGGGGCCGGATCATGACCTGGATATTGCATTCACCAGACTGATTGCCGGCAGCACCGACTATCACCTGGGTGGATTCCGGGCTGTTACTGCAGATAAATTCCGCGCACAGTATACGAGGCCGCTGGTGCTTGGTACCAGAGCACATATGCTGGCCATGTATGTGGTGCTGGAAAACGCGAATGCAATGGTATGCGATTATCCGGAAGCCTATAAAGGCCAGCCGGGTTTTGATTTTATACAACAGGTGCCTGTTGTCTGGGATAAAACAATTGTTCCGGCTGGCATACCGGACAAATATATAGTTGTAGCCAGAAAAAAAGGGAACGATTGGTGGATTGGGGGCATTAACAGCGATTCACCCAGGACCTTACAATTAAATCCGGTCTTCTCATTGGGAGAGAAAAATTTCTGGGAGGCAACAATTTACCAGGATGATTTGAAATCACCGTTCGATCCCAATGGAATATCGATCAGAACCATCAGAGTGGATTCGTCAACAATACTGGATCTACCAATGTCTGTCGGTGGTGGATTTGTTATTAAATTGAAAAGTCAGTGAATCAGGCAGATTATTTGCGGTTCCTTCATTAGAAAATATATTCATGAAAGTATTTATCAGCAGGAAAATTCCTGAAGCAGGACTAGAATATTTACGAAATGCGGGTATCGGGATTTCTGAGTGGACGGAAAAGAGGGATCTTCTGCCGGAAGAGTTAATCGCCCATTGTAAAAACGCAGATGCGTTTTTGAGTGCGGGTGGAAATAAGATTGACAGAAATTTTCTGAACGCAGTAAGACATTTGAAGGTGATCAGCCTGCATAGTGCCGGATATGATAACGTAGATGTTGCTGCTGCGACTGAAATAAAGATGCCGGTTGGAAACACACCGGGTGTATTAAGCGACGCAACGGCTGATATTGCTTTTTTGCTGATGTTGGCAACATCCCGCAAAGCTTTTTACATGAGCCGGTCCATTCAGCAGGGTAGCTGGGGGTTTTTCGAACCTACAGCCAATTTGGGAATCGATATCCGCGGCAAAACACTCGGCATTTTTGGATTGGGTAAAATTGGTTTTGAACTGGCAAAACGCGCATCTGCCGCCTTTGGGATGCAAATCATATATCATAACCGTGGTCATCATTTGGAATCGGAGAAGGAACTTCATGCAAAATGGGTGTCCTTTGATGACTTACTCGAAAATAGTGATGTGCTTTCCATACATACGGCGCTGACGGCAGAAACCAAAGGGAAGTTTAATAAGGAGGTTTTCGCAAAGATGAAGCGCCGTTCTATTTTCATAAATGCAGCAAGAGGATCAATACATAATGAAAACGATCTTACAGAGGCATTGGAAAAAGGAATCATCTGGGGAGCGGGTTTGGACGTAACGAATCCGGAACCCATGCGGCCGGATCATCCGTTGCTTTTCATGCCAAACGTTTGCGTTCTGCCGCATATCGGATCAGCAACAGAAGAAACACGTGCAGCGATGTCGTTGCTTGCTGCAAAAAATATTGTTGCCGGATTAAATGGTGAGAGACTGCCGTTTATTGTAAACCCTGAGATTTATGCCTGAATTAGTGTGGTGAATACGGAAGGGTAAAAAAGGTAGGAATTCAAAATTGAATTTGCAAATGACAATGTGAAAATATGAGTCTAAACGAAATCAAAACGCGAAAGAGTGAGCCCGAAAAGAAATCACATAAAGTAAGGTCGAAAAGAAATCACGATATGAAGGATTGAGCTAGAATCAATATTAAATCCCAACCCACATTTGCAAATTGTCATTTGCAAATTCAATTTTGAATTCCTACCTTTTTTACTCTTCCACATCCGCCACATTAGTAAGCTTTTGGCTTACGATGCGGTTTCAGATTAAAGTTGCGCGAAATATTAAAACCGAAATAAATATCACCATTACCCCAGCTCCCCACTGTCTGTCCGATATACTGCGGTTCATTCATCGTTTGAGCATTGGTGAAAACAAGCTGGAATACATGTCCGCCTGTTTCAATATCCCATCCAAATGAAAGTGCGTTTTGTAAAGGCAGTCCGGTATATGAGCTAAGCTGGTTTGGAAACAGATAGTTATATTCTGCCGTAATGGCCATACGTTTGGTAATCTTAAATCTTCCGCCAGCGGCAAGCGCAAAAACATTATTGTGATCGATGGAAGAATCCACGAGATTATAATGGATGAAGGTTGGCGTAATCTGAAGCGAAAATTTACTGCTGAATTTCCGGGCGATCAGAATCTGCGCTGTATAGGCCAGTCGATATTGAGATTTGAAAACACTGTCCAGTTTGGGATTGGCAATATGTTCTGTATAGTAACTGGTTGTTCCCAGCAGGGCAATGGAGACGGGCACGCTTGCTGTATTGTCCGTTTGTCTTAATAATTTGTATTTTACATATCCGTCGAAAGTTTCCAATACAGAGCTTCGGCCGATGCCTACGGACAGGCGGTCGCTGATTCCATAATCGAGTCCAAGACGAAGGGTGGCGAAATCCAGACCCCATAGATGATAAGCGCCTTCATTAATGGTTCCGAATCTATGCTGGATTTCAAAATTTAGCGCACCTGCAGCCGGCGCTTCAATCGTTTTCATGTTTACAATGTACAATGCCTTGAACGTTCCGGTAACATAATCTGTTCCCCGTCCCACCGACAAGGAATCGCTGATCGAACGCAGCAGGCTGTCCTGCGCGTGAACCTGAAACGAAATGATTAAAAGCAGCAGGTTGAAATAAATCTTCCGCATATATATGTTTTTTATGAATTTCGCGTCCAGACAATTTGAACCTTCACGTCCATTTCCTTTGCAATCTTTTCCCTCACAATTCCGGGAATGGATATCTGATAATCTTCCGGTTTGATCTTGAATGCTGAGGAACCGGTCACCTTTCCATTTTTTACTTCCAATTGTGCGGTGGTTTCCAGCGGCCGGGTTACCCCGTGTAAATTCAGTTCGCCTTTGACGACAATCTGATAAATACCATCTTTGGAAAGATCCATTTCACCGGAACAGGTACCGGAAAATGTAGCTTTGGGGAACTTATCGCTTTCCACATAGTTCTCATTGAAGTGAACCTGCATCAATTCTTTAGGGAAAATGAATCCTTTTAAAAGAACTGCAAAAGCGAGATGATGACTGGCGGGATCCAGAACCGCATATACCTGATTATTCTCTCCCTGAACATCTTCTAAAGGCGTTTTGGAGTAGAAACCGATAAAACCCGTTTTCGTCATATAGTTCTGACAAATGCCCTGGGTGGAGCAGAAAAGAAAGAAAATAAAAAAAAAGTATTTAAAACGCATGACGATTCAGATTTAATTATTAGGAGACCCCTGCAGTGTCCAATCGAGAATTTTGTTAATGGTGCAGTCATCCAGCTTTGGCGCATCATATGGCATCGCGTTGTATCCGGGCAGGTGCGCAACGTTTCCGTAAAGCTGGCCATTCTGTGCATAATGTTTAATGTTGTCATAGCCTTCAAGGAGTACACCCCCGCTTCCCGCAGTATTACCGGTTCCATGACAGCGGTAACAATTTCCCTCCAGGATGGGAACGATATCGCGGGCATATTGCGTGCCCACCGTATCACAGGGCGTCGGGACAAGATTTTGTATGTTTTCTTTCGTACAGGCAACGATGCAAACTGCGGGGAAAGCGATGATTGCTAAAATGACGGCGAGTTGTTTCTTCATATTTAGAGCGATTGACAAAAGAGCTATTTTTTTATTATACAATCAACCAGATTCACATCCATCAGAAAGCCGGTACACTTTCCTTTAACTGTTACGGAATCTCCTTTATTAAATTTTTCATCAGCAGGCACATCGTTCTTCAGCAGGCTGCAATTCACACCACCATCCGGCGTAGCAACCAGGTTCAGCGAAATATATTTTCCTGCATCGCTCACGGATGAAATTCTTCCCGTTACTTCAACCACTTTACCCAGCCATTTTTGATTTGCCCCGGATTCATTTTTTGAAAATTCCCGATACATATCCATTGCCGTCAGCGTTGCCACGGCATCTTCTCCCGCCACATTCCGGTGTGGCTTGTATATGGTATAAATTCCCCAGCCGGCCAGGCAGATCAATAAAATGCCGATGCCGAAAAAATACTTTTTTCGCATAATAGATTTCTTATGGTCAAGAGTTAGCGGAAAGAGTGGGTGATGCCGAAGTATATGCCAAAACTTGTTATTGGCATATCGCCTTTACCAATTCCCTGTAAGGGAATTTTCACATAAGGTTCCACTCTTATTTTGGTTCTTTCATTAATTGCCCGTTCGTAGCCGCCGCTTATCTGAAGGATACTGAAAATATTATTTTGTAAACTGTCATTTTTAAATTGATAAGAAGGGGTGGTGGGATAATTAAAAGTATAATCCTCCGATGTCATTAAATAGGAGGATAATCCGGTTTTGGCAAAAAATCCATAGTTCTTTTTAGTTGCAAAATCAAATCGGATGCTAACCGGAATTTCAAACATGCTGCAGCTGCCATCCAAAGTTGTAGTTGGCGGTAATGAAATACCGTTCTTTTTATAATATTCTCCGTTGGAATAATAATATTTCTTATCCCAGATGAGACCTGTTTCAACCGAGATCCTGTTATTGAAATGATATCCGACCAAAGCTCCCAGACTGAATCCGAGGTTGTTGACCGATTGAAACTTTACCGTACTCACGTCAGGGCCAGCGATCAAACCAATATAAAAACCCTGGTTTATTTTTTTATTTGAATTAGTTTTTTTGGTAACTGCGTTACTGTCACTCTTATTTTTTGCTTTTTCTTCCTGAACAAGATTGTTACTGACAGAATCTGTATGGATTTGTTTTGTTTCAGCGGATGTAGCAGCCGGTGTTGTGATAGCTGCGCTAGCTGTTGCGACGGTTGCTGCTGTGGCAGATGTGACGGTTGCTGCGGCCGGTGATTTTGTTCCTTGTGCAGATTCAGCCGCCGGAGCCGGATGATTGTCGATAGCGTTTCCTGCGACAACTGTCCCCGTTGCTGCAAGTCCTTTGTCTTTTGTATTTGAATTCAGAACGGATGAATTCAAATCTGTTCTTGCTTTACCGCCGTCAGCCGGTATTTGTTTTTTCAAATTCAGACCGTTAAATGCCGCAGAACTCTTTTCATTTGTATTATGTGCCGGTTTTTTATTTTTGACCGTATCTGTTCCATTT
>DASXKM010000546.1:0-3700 GCA_036496825.1 Puia sp.
AAAATCTTTTGCGTTGATTATTCTCTTCAATGCGGCGCTGTTGTAATCTATTTCCTGCCTTACCATTTTCAATGTTTCTGCAGTCGGATCCCATATGCCTCCACCCATCATCGATCTTCCTGGCTGTATCTGAATATATAAGGGACATTTCCTGTTTTCAGGACCTCTTTCTATGATGGAACTAAAATGAGATTTGTACGGTGTTTTATCTTTTGAAAACCTGATATCCCTGTAAATCCGCTGAATATATTTTCCCGCTTCTTTTTCCGGAATAGATTCTAATTTCCGGATTCCGTTTAACAGCTTTGTTACAAACCCAAGATATTCGGACCTTGCTTTTTCATATACCGTTCTGTTTTTTTCAAACCATGGCCTGTTATTATTTAATTTGATCTGATTCAGAAAATGAAAAGTTTCCTTTGTAATAATTGACATGCGGCAATTTATTGCAATTAGTAATACCAGATGAGCAATTAATAAGCAGGCCTCGTATAAACAGATATTTCATGCAGGGTGCCCGACCGGATAAATCCTTTAAGTTTTTTTGTAACAGAACCCGAAAATCCTTCAAGTAGTGTGAGGTCAGTTCCCCATAATCCTGTATTTGAAAGAACCTTGTTTACGATAACGTCTGCCTGGCTTTCATCCCAGATTCCAAAAAATTCATTTGCCCGGTCATCATTGATCAGGTAAAACTGACTATTTAATAACCCATAGTATTTTTCCAATTCCTTTTTTACCGGACGCATAAAGAGTATATAAGCAGCAAAGCCCATTGCAATTAATTCAGGTGGCTTTTTAAATATTTCGTAATATTTATTCAAAACAGGCAAAACACGTGTAAGCATTTTTGAGCTGTACTGCATGGTGATGCTAAGCCACTGATGTTGCAAATACGGATTCCGAAAGCGTTCCAGCACTTTCGTTCCAAATGCGCGTTTTTCATCTTCCGAAATAGCATAAGGAATGGCTGGACTGATTTCATCCATCATCAGGTTTCTGACGTATGACTCAAAAAATTGATCTTCCATAGCCGTTTTGACCGTATGGAAGCCAGACAAATAAGCAAGTCCGCAACTCAATGTGTGTGTGGCATTCAGCATCCTCAATTTCAATTCCCGGAACCTGGTAATGTCGGTCGCAATGATTACGCCCGGATCGACGGAATAAAACGACAGAATTTTGCGCACAGAATCATCTCCTTCGATTGCCCACAAGCGGTATGGCTCACAAACCGACATCAAATCATCTGTATATCCCCATTTTTTTTCAAACTGCTCTTTTGTTTCGGCATCTGGTCTTCCGGGAACAATTCGATCTACAAGAGAACTGCAAAAGCGATTGTGGGAATCCAGCCATTTTTCAAAAGATGGCCCCAATTGATTAAAAACTGCAAGCGATGACAGGATCGATTTTAATTTTCCTCCGTTATCAATCAGCAGCTCAGTGGGAATGACAGTCATTCCGGCTTCCGGCATTCCATTAAATAATTTAAAGCGCTCAAATAAAAAGGCCAGGAGTTTGGCCGGAAATGAAACGGGGGGCTTCTGAAAAATTGATTCTTCCACAAGCTGAATACCAACTTCAGTTGTATTGGAAATAATGATCCGCAAATCAGCATTTGCCGCTGCCAGGAGAACTTCATCCCACTGATGCTCCGCAGATAAGATTCGGCTAATGGCAGAACATATGACAGGCTGATCCAGGACCACACCATTTTCCAGGCCGCGAATGGCTAACGTATACATACCATCCTGCCGGTCAAAAGCGTCGGGGTCGCCCGCATTCGTGGATTTAATCACCAGGATCCTGCCATTAAATATACCTTGTCTGTTTGCTTTGTCCACAAAATAATCCGGTAAGGCGCGCAGCAATACACCGGTTCCAAATTGTAGTATTTTCTCCGGCAGCTTGAAAACGTCAGGGCCCGGTTTGTTTATGTCGGGGCGCTGAATAAATGGCAGATTTTTTTTTGATAATTCCATAACCGGCTAATCTTTTTCAACGACCACTTTGATGATATGATTTGACGGGGATAACCAATCGGAAAATCCGGAGGCTGCATCATTAAATTGAACCCTGTTTGTAATAAAAGAGCGATGATTAATTTGTTTATTTACCATTGTTTGGATCACATATTCAAAATCATCCCTCGTTGCATTTCGGCTGCTCATCAGCGTTACTTCTCTTTTATGAAATTCCGGATGACTGAAAACCAGTTTTTCCTTTTGCAAGCCAATCAAAATATACCGCCCACCGTATGCAAGATAGTTCAAGCCGTTATGAATGGCTGCCTGGTTACCACTGGCATCAAATACAACAGTTGGCAAATCCCCATGTGTAATTTCTGATAACTGCTCAACAATATTGTGATCGCTGGCATGAATGACGTTTAACACACCAGGCATATTTCTACAGAATTCTAATCGGTAGGGATTTTTATCCAGGACAATAATTTTTGCATCTTTAAGTTTTGCAAATTCAATGGTGGCCATACCAATCGGCCCGGCACCCATCACTAAAACAAATTCACCCGGTTGAACTCCTGCCCTTCTCACTCCATGAGCTCCGATTGACATCGGTTCTACCAATGCCAGATCCAAAAGGTCCAGACCATGCGAATGCACGAGAAGCCGGCTCGGTATGGAATAATAATCTACCATACCACCATCTATATGTACACCACAAACCCGGAGTTTTACACAACAGTTTGTTTTACCTGCCCGACAGGCTACACAATCACCACAATTCAGGTAGGGAAGAAAAGTGACTGCTTCGCCCCTATGAAAACCAGGCGCATCATCAAAGTCCACCAGCTCGCCGGATAGTTCATGGCCGAGAATCCGCGGATATGAAAAAAATGGCTGTGTACCTTCGAAAGCATGAAGATCAGTACCACAAATGCCAATATTCCGGATCCTGACGATTGCATGTCCTGCTTTCATTTGCGGTTCGGCAACATCAGCGTATTCAAATTTTCCGGGTTCTAAACAAATCAAAGCATTCATATCATTTATTAAAACTGTTTACCTAAGCATTCGCAAGGGCTCTGTCCAAATGTACATAACCCCCACCCATATGAAGCAGTTGCCCGGTGGTATGACTGGATTTTTCAGACAAAAGAAAAACGACCGCGTTGGCTATTTCCGACGGCCTGGTCATTCTGTTCTCCAGCGGTATTTTGGAAATGATCTCTTTTATTTTCTCGTCGGGATTTTTCAGGGTACGTATCCAGGACTCATATTGCGGTGTATAACATTCCGAAACGATCACCGCATTCACGCGAATACCATATTTTAAAAGTTCGACAGCCCATTCCCTCGTCAGTGCATTCCGCCCTCCATTAGCCGGAGCATAGGCAGAAGTATTTCCCTGACCGGTTTCTGCTGTTTTCGAACTGATATTTACAATCGCCCCTTTGGAGATCTTCATATAGGGCCGTGCGAAATGAGCCATTAAATATAATGCACCAGGTTGTTGTGCAGGCTTCCCATAAAGCGCTTATAATTTCCCGATTCCAGTCCAACACCATCATTTACACCTGCGTTATTTACCAGTCCTTCTACCCGCCCGTACTTCCCAACAATTGCCTCCACTGCTTTTTCACAGGCCATTGGTTCACTCAATTCTGCCTCAACCGAAAATGCACGACCGCCGGACTTTTCCAATTCAGTTTGCAGCTTGAGATGATCATCCTGAT
>DASXKM010000547.1:0-4072 GCA_036496825.1 Puia sp.
CGAAATGCCGGAGATCCCCGTTCGTATTCCAGCACTTTTACGCCGTTGAGATAATGTTCCACATGATTATTCGGGTACACAATAATTCTGCCCGTATTCCACTGACCAACCGGATGAATAAATCTTTTCTGTTTCGCTGCCGGTATCAGATCATATAAGGAGGCTAGTGTACGGTCACCATCGCGGCCGAGTTTCGCATCCGGATGCAATGAATCATCCAGCACCTGGTATTCCAGCCCGATGGCTGAGCCCGTATTATTTTCTTTCAGTGTTACAAAATATTTCACGCCGCTGTTGGCACCCGGCGTCAGACGAAAATCAAAGGAGAGGTCAAAGGCCTTGTATTGATCCAGGGTTACGATATCACCGCCATTACCTCCCTCCTTGCCTTCTGTATTGAGAACGGTAATCAGTCCATCCTGCACCTGCCAGTCTTTCTCCGGGAACTTATCTTTATAGGCACCGCGCCATCCTTTCGTATCATCTCCGTCGAATAAAAGTTTCCATCCGCTGGTGGTTTCATAATCCGTCAGAAAATTGGGAACGGTATTCATCACGTAAATGCCTTTGGGGAAATCATGTTCAAATTTGGAAATGGATTTGATTCGAATATTCCGGAATAAAACATGCTGACCGGCAAAAGCCGGATTTGAAACAGCGTGTACCTGCAACGCGATGAATCCATGATAGTCCGTCATATCTACCAGGTAGGCTGCAGGAACATTATTGATCCATGTGCGTGTTTCATTTCCGACACATTCTATTCTAACCTTATTAAATTCTTTTAAACGAAAAGCGGACTGCGCCTTCGGATTTAGTGAAAGCGGATAGAGCCAGTCCCTGCGGGCCTCGTCATAAATTCCACCGGTCCAGCGACGCGATGAAGGATCCAGTTCGTACTGGTAGCCATATACACGACCAGCATTGTTATTTCCGTTCTGATCAAAATGACTCCTGAACTGGATACCGGAATTGAATGAGGTATCATCCATCATCACTTCCAATTCCAGTGCAAAATCTCCGTATTCTGCCTCCGTACACAAAAAACTATTGGGAGAATTGGGGGCCGAGACACCCATGATCGTTCCGCGGAATGGCTGGAAAGTTGCCTTCCCCGTCATTTGTTTCCATCCGGTTAAGGTGGTTCCGTCGAATAAAGGTGTCCAGTTTTTCTGAGCCTGGATATCGCTGAAAGAAATAAAAAAAATAATTAAACAGGTGGAAAAAAATCTTTTCATATGTCAGAAAGTTATTTGTTGTAAGGCAGGATGAAGTTAAACATTGAAGAGGATTTCAATGGCAGTTTTTCGTTTTATTCCTGCGCCTGTCTGGAATTTTTCGTATAAATTGAAATATGGTGCAGGAAACGCTTTTATTTGTTATTTCCCTGTTATTCGCCGTGATGCTATTGGTGATCGTGGGACTGAAACTCAGGATCGCGTATCCTATTTTCCTCGTCATTGGCGGACTGCTCATCAGCCTGATTCCGGGAACTCCCCGGGTCGGAATCAGCCCCGATTTGATTTTTCTGATTTTTCTTCCGCCCCTGCTATATGAAGCTGCCTGGTACACATCATGGCCCAATTTCTGGAAGATGCGCCTGCCGATCATATTACACGGGTTCGGACTCGTGATAGTTACTTCGGTGATCATCGCTTATCTCTCGGAAAAACTGATACCACGTTTTACATTGACCATCGGATTATTGCTCGGCGGTATCATCTCACCACCGGATACCGTGGCCGCTACTTCTGTACTCCGGTATTTTAAAATTCCAAAAAAAGTAAAAACGGTTTTGGAAGGAGAAAGTCTGGTGAATGATGCGGCGAGTTTAACTGTTTTCCGTTTTGCACTGGCCGCAGTCATTTCAGGAAATTTTATCATTGAGCAGGCGGCAACGTCATTTATGATGGTAACGGTCATGGGTATCCTGATTGGCTTACTGATTGCACAGATCATATATTATATCCATAAATTATTTTCCACCACGACTGAAATTGCCACTGCGCTTACGCTGATCACGCCATACATTATGTATCTGACGGCTGAACATTTTCATTATTCAGGTGTACTGGCGGTGGTCAGTGGCGGACTGTATCTTTCATCACGGTCGAAAGAAATACTGAATCATAAAGCGAGACTTCAATCTGCCGGTGTATGGCATACGCTTGCCTTTATTCTGAACGGATTGATTTTTATCCTGATTGGATTGCAGTTGCCTTCCATTATAAATGGTCTGAAGTATTATAGTCTTCAGGATGGGATATGGTACGGATTGGTTGTTTCGTTACTGATCATCATCATCCGGATGGTCTGGCTTTTTGTTACAACCTATATGACTATTTTCCTCAGCCCGAAATTCAGGGAAAGTCCGATGCGTCCAAACTGGAAAGAAGTTTTCCTGGTGGGCTGGACTGGGATGCGGGGTGTTATTTCGCTTGCCTCCGCACTGGCGATCCCGGTAACACTCGCGGGTGGAAAAGATTTTCCGGAACGCGACCTGGTGCTGTTTATCAGTTTTATGGTGATCCTCGTAACCCTGGTTTTCCAGGGTTTATCGCTGCCCTGGATCATAAAGAAACTAAACCTCAGCGAGGACATCCGCGAAATACCGATGGATGTTCAGGCGCAGCAGATACATCTGAAGCTGATGAAACTTTCGCTGGTCAGGCTGACAGAAAAACACGCCGGCCTGATACAAACCAATATGCTCGTTAAAACCCTGAAACATAAGCTCGAAAACGAAGTCGGATTTACGAAACTGAATATCGAGTCGCTGAAAATTACGGATGATGAAAGAGAACAGGTAAAAGAATACAATCAGGTTTTACTCGATATCCACGACTTCCAGCATAAGAAGCTATCCAGCCTGGGTATGCATACCCTCTATGACGAAGATGTGATACGTCGCGAAGAATCTCGTATTGACCTGGAACAGAATAAGATAGGATAGAATGCTGAATATTTGGCAGGTAATCTGTTGAATTTTTAGGGTTATTGAATTATCATCCAACGGGGGGTCGACAGGGGGTCATCGAAGACCCATAAGGGGGTTGACTTTTAAAATTTAAAGGTTGACTCCTGATTATCTGGTATTGAATTTGTGGCTAATAAATAACAAATCCATCCTATGGGAAAGCTTCTTCAGGGCATCAATGGGCCCGTTTCAGGTAAAGTCGGAAACGTTGTAGGTTATTTATTGCACGACATTCCGGTCGTCAGGGGTCTTCGAAAACGAAAAAGAAAAAAGTTTTCAGAAAAAGAATTGAACCAGCAGGCCCGGTTTACCATCATGAACAGGTTCCTGGTTCCTGAAAAAGATCTGCTGAATATCACTTTCGCGCACCTGGCCTTCCGTATGAAAGGTTTCAACAAAGCATTTTCTTATAATGTAAAAGCGGCGATATTGGGATTTTGTCCTGATTTGAGCATTGATTACTCCATGGTATTGATGAGCCGCGGTGATTTAACGAAAGCGGAATCTCCGTCTGTTGCAGTAAGCGGGGCAGAAAAGCTTCTGTTCACCTGGACTGACAACACAGGAAAAGGCAAAGCCTCTGCGACAGATAAAGTTTTTGCAGCCGTGCACGAGCCGGTTTTAGGCTGGTGGATGGATAAAATGGACCTGGCCACGCGATCCGCCGGTGAATGTGAACTAGCATTAAAAGCCGGAGTTTTCGAAGGAAGGTCACTGCATGTATATCTGGGCTTCGTCGCCGCTGAAGGAAATGATGCATCTGACAGTGTGTACCTGGGCATGGTGAATGTTCCTCCGAAATGAGTGAGAATCAACAGTTTTCCACAAATCCACATTCCCCGATAATTAATTTGTACGTAGCCCATTTTCATCTATTTTTGCACGCTCAAAACAAGGGGTAAACGCTTGTTTTGAACCAAGCTCATTCATTGCAAAATGATGTGCAGATTCCGTAGCTCAGTTGGTAGAGCATTACACTTTTAATGTAGGGGTCCTGGGTTCGAGTCCCAGCGGGATCACTTTTAACTACTTCATTATCAGGCAGTTATATAACAAATTAAAGGTTAATAACTGCCTGTTTTAGTTACACCAGCG
>DASXKM010000548.1:0-3736 GCA_036496825.1 Puia sp.
AGACAGTTTTGCATCAAAGTGCAATCAGTTAAAAGAAAATATACAATCGGGATCCACTGATCAAACCACCTTACAGGAATCTTTTCTTCAAACCAGACTCGCATTTAAAAAATTCGAATGGGCCGCTGAATATTTTGAACCTTTGACGGCCAGGGCAATAAATGGTCCGCCGGTTCAGGAGGCGGAAATATCGGGGCAGATTATCGAGCCCTCCGGACTCCAGATCATCGAAAGCCTGTTATTTCCTTCCTACGACAGTTCAAACAAACGACAGCTTTTAAATCAAATAACTGTTTTGCTGAATGGTTGTGACCGTTATAAAAACCGGTTTAAAAATATCGATATTTTAGACTGGCAGGTTTTCGATGCCGTCAAACTCGAGGTATTCAGAATAGAAACACTGGGCATTACAGGATTTGATAATCCCCTGACGCAGAAAAGCATGCGGGAATCGGCTGCTGCGCTGGAAGGTGTGCAGAAAGCGCTTCTTTACTATGAAAACAGAACGGATACCCAAAAATTGGCTGCTAAATTGGATAATGCCATAGAATATCTTTTGGTCCATCCTGAATTCGGTCAGTTTAACAGGATGGAATTTATAACGGCGCATGGCAATCCGGTCACTGAAGATATCTCGAACCTCGAAATCAGATTGAATATTCATGTAATACGATATAACCGGTTACTAAACCAGGATGCAAAGACGCTATTTGATACCAATGCCTTTAACGTGAATGCTTATACGCCGGATCATTCATCCTTTATTTCAGATGAAAAAATAGCACTGGGCAAAATATTATTTTCCGACCCGATACTCTCCGGTACCGGAAAACGAAGCTGCCGGAGCTGTCACCAGCCGGCTATGGCGTTTACAGATGGACTGGTAAAAAACACGATTATCGGTCAGCATGAATTGCTTGAGCGAAATACACCCACCCTGATCAATGCGGCCCTGCAACCGGCATTGTTTTATGATCTGCGGGTAAATACACTGGAAGATCAGTCGGTCAATGTGGTGCAAAGCACAAAAGAAATGCACGGATCGATGGTCATGTCCGTGAAACGTCTCTGGCAGGATAAGAAATACCGGCAAATGTTTCTGACCGCCTTCCCCTATGAAGATAAAACCCGGATAGACACCTTTGAAGTCATGAATGCGATCGGGTCATATATCAGGAGCCTGGTATACTTAAACAGCCGTTTTGATGAATATATGAGAGGCGACAAATCGAAAATGAATACAGATGAGATCAGCGGATTTAATCTCTTCATGGGTAAGGCGAAATGTGCAACCTGCCATTATATGCCGCTGTTCAACGGAACCTTCCCGCCAAGGTTCGCAAAAATAGAAGCAGAAGTAATCGGTGTTCCGGAATCAGTCACGGAAAAAATAATTGATCCGGATTTAGGCAGATATGCAGTATTGAAAGTGGAATCTTTCAAACATGCTTTTAAAACACCAACCGTACGCAATGCGCCGTTAACGGCGCCTTATATGCACAACGGGGTGTTCAATACCCTGGAACAGGTCATGGATTTTTACAATAAGGGTGGGGGAGCCGGACTGGGAATAAAAATTGAGAACCAGACATTACCCTTTGACAGCCTTTCGCTCTCGCGAAAAGAACAGGATGATATCATTTCTTTTATCAGAAGCCTCGATAGCCGGTTGCCGACGAATTAATCCGGATTTACGGGCTGCTTCCGTTTTGCAAGTCTGCTTTTTATCTTCAGGAAAATATTCCGTGCCGGAACTATTAAGAAAATGACATAAAAAAAACTGATATTAAACGCAATCAGAATAGTAGCGATTATAAAAACACTAAACTGCCGGTAGGAATTCAGTTTTAACTTATTAATTTTTTGTTTATCACTGATACTTGAAAAATTATTTTTTTTTGAAAAAATATAGTGTAACAACAGGCTGTAGGTAAAAATGGTAAACGACAGGTTAAAGAAATAGCATATTAACTGAAAGCGTATTGGTTCATTGCCTGCAAATAAAAATTGGATGGAAATGGGGAGGAGTATCACAGAAAACAGGAAATACAAATTGATCCTGATCATCGTCTCATTGTAATGGTTGATGTGTTCAAACAGCTGATGGTGTTTGATCCATAAATTACCGATGGTTAAATATCCAACCAGTAAAGCGATCGTGTGCCAAAAAATGCTCCAGCCATATTGATGAAAGACATTCACAAGGGAAATATCCTTTCCCAGTTCCGGGATCTTAATTTCCAGTATCATCAGCGTGAGCGCAATAGCGATGACCGCATCACTGAAAAAAGCGATCCGGTCTATCTGAAATTGCGTTCGGTTGTGTTCGAATTCCCTATGGGCTTTCATGTATGCAATATTAAATCAGGTTTCTGTCACGACTTCGAAAATGTAATGGACTTGAAATTGAATCCTCCTTTTTCTGCCTTGATCCGTAAATGATGGATTCCTTTACTCAGCTGAATGTTTTTTGCCATGATCAATTCCCATTTTTCATTTCCGCCTGTAAAAGGAATGTTGATGGTCTGCTGCCCCCGGGCAGAATAACCGCTGACCGATAAAACGCCGCCTGTCTGAGCAGCAGATACAGCAATTTTCAGATTATACCTGCCTTCTTCCGGCAAATCGATCGTGTATTGCAACCATTCTTCATCTTCAATATGACCGATATACCAGCTTCCTCTGTGTATGGAATCTTCATAAATATCGACGCCATCATTTCTGTATGTTCTTCCCCTGTTGCCCGTGTTTTCTTTCCCGGTTGAAGTCCGGTAATTGGCAGTATCCAGATCATAGTAAGCCGACCCGTTCACACCCAGATCATAATCCACAGCATAAAGCACCGTGCCATCCGAGATTTGGTTTTGTTTAAAAGAAATGGCTGCACTGCTGAAAGGCTGCCTGATCATAGCATCGATTACGTCGCGATGCACAATATTGTTTTCGCATTTCGACTGTTTGGCCAATTCCATAACGGCCTCGTACACACGAGCCGGCGGCGCTGTTGATTTTCCATTCCAGTAGTTCACCAACGAATCATAAGCCGCGTTGGAATTGATCTGCAGTGGATTGTTATTGCCGAGTTTTTTTAACGGCCACCAGCACCAGCCCATATGATTATTTTCAAACAAACGAATCGCTTCTGTAAACCAGACATTTGAATTTTCACCCGTTTCACCAATCCAGACGGGAATATGATATTGACTTCGGAAGTTTAAAATATGCTGGATGGATTGCTGGTCATTCAGGTTCCAGTATTTATGAAAACTCAGCACCAAATTATTATCCCAGGGGCCCAGTATACCTTTATAGTTATTCCCCCATCCGTTGCCTTCAATAATAATAATATGATTCTTGTCGACTTCCCGGATGGCATGGGTAATATTTGTCAGCAATTGTTTCAGCTGGATATTTTTTTCTTCTTTCAGTCCATTGCGGTCATGAAGGGTATCTTCAAAACCCCAGTTGGGCTCATTCAGAATATCGTAGCCGCCAACCGTTGGTTCATTCACATAACGGGCAGCAAGTTTCCGCCACAAAGCGATTGTCTTTTGTCTGTTGGCCTCAGATTGCCATAAGGAAGGTTTTGAGGGGTCGCGATCGGAAATATTCAGATCATTTCCCTGTCCGCCCGGCGCAGCATGTAAATCAAGAATCACATACATGTGATTTGCTTTACACCAGGACACGAGACTGTCCGTTAATGTAAAACCGATCTTCAGCCAGGTGTTTTTTC
>DASXKM010000549.1:0-7920 GCA_036496825.1 Puia sp.
CGGCTCCAAAAAATTTATATCTCGCGCTCGAAACGGGTCATTGGGAGTATCCGGAGCAAAATGAAAAAATAAATAACTGGCTTATCAGCAAATTAAAAAAATAGCATTCGTAGGTTCGGGACATGACAAGCTTATGCCCCATTGTACTCCATTCTTTGTATGTTCAGAACATCTTTTAATGTTGTGCGGTACCCCCTGGAAGTTAATATCAGGGGGTTTAGTAAAAAAATAGTAATTTGGTGCTGTTGTGAAAAGGGCCGCTGCCATACTGCTTTTGGGATTACTCCTGTTTAACTGGGTTGGATACGAAATCTATACCGCCGTGCTCCAGCAATATGCGCACGAATCGATGGTCGCTCAGCTCGACCGGAACAACTACTCTGATGCTGATCTGATTTCTATAAAAGTACACACCAATCACCTTTCTTCTTACGTAAACACAAAAGATTTTCAAAGGGTTGATGGGAAAATTGATATAGAAGGTGTTCAATATAACTATGTCAAGCGGCGATTTCTGCAGGATTCCCTGGAGCTGCTCTGTATACCCAACAAGACGGCCACTAACCTGCAGTCAGCCAGAAACGAATTTTTCAAAATCGTGAACGATTTGCAGCAACCGGGTCAGACAAAAAAATCTGAAAAGCCCAATTCCGTGTTCAAAGGTTTTAGTGCTGAATACTTTGCGGTCGTCCAGTACATACCCGTCCCGGATCTGACGCTGATCAGCCTGAGCGCCACTGATCGTTATATGTTACGTATTCCCACTGTTTTCTTAACACGCGCTGAACAGCCGCCGGATCAGGTATAGCGGCCACGTGCCGGGCTCTGTTCATCCTGTCGATTTTGCGCAGGATCATTTTCCATTTCAATAATAACACAAAGATGAAATATGTTTTGATTGCTTTTGCGCTCAGCGCATTGGCCATTTCCGGTTGTAACCGCTGGTCAGATTATACCGCGATTTTCAAAAATCCCGACCTGTACAGTAAAACGAACTACCAGTTGAATAATATTGTGATGGGTAATAATTTCGGGCCCATTGTAGCTTCGCGAAATTATATGTATGCCGCTGTGGCGGGATATGAAGTGATGGCGGCCGGCTCCCCGGACCAATATAACTCACTCGCAGGGCAGCTTCACGGTTTGAGTTCTGTTCCCAAACCACCCGCCGGACAGAAAATAGATTTCGAATTCGGTGCCCTGCTTGCTTACTGCAAACTGGGCGAAGCCGTAACTTTTCCGGCCGGTAGTATGAAAGATTACGTGGACAGCCTTAAAAAACTGGCCCTGAATCATGGAATGCCGCAGAGCGAATATGACAACTCCATTGCTTATGCCGACACGGTATCTGCGGTCATTATGGAATGGAGCAAGGGAGATAAATATTTACAGACCCGCGGAGCTACCGAATATTCTGTGAATGATTCACCCGGAAGATGGGTGCCCACACCGCCGGCCTATTCGCCAGCCATGGAACCACACTGGGGAGAGATCCGGACCCTGGTCATTGATAGTCCCCGGCAATTCATTCCCGAACCGCCATATCCCTTTGATGTGACAAACAGGAACAGCAAATATTACCAGGAGGTAAAAAAAATACAGCATAATAGTGACAGCCTGTCTCCGGAAGAAATCTGGACCGCCGATTTCTGGGATGACAACCCTTTTAAAATGAATGTATCAGGACATTTAATGTTTGGCACAAAGAAATTTTCGCCTGGCGGACACTGGATCGGCATTACCGGAATTGCAGCAAAAAATGCCGGCGCTGACTTTAATGAAACCGTATATGCATATGCTAAAACAGCTATTGCCCTCTATGATGCTTTCATTCAATGCTGGAATATCAAATACATTTACAATACGATCAGGCCGGAAACCGTCATCAACAAATATTTCGACCCTAACTGGAGGCCACATTTGCAGACACCTCCTTTCCCTGAATATACCTGCGGACATTGCACCATTTCGGCTGCAGCTGCTGAAGCACTGACCAGTGTATTTGGCGATCACCAGGCCTACACGGATACCACTGAACTGGATTTTGGAATCCGGAGCCGGTCCTTTACTTCCTTCCGCAATGCTTCTGACGAAACCTATCATTCCCGTTTTTATGGAGGGATACATTATTACTATTGTTGCGAGCGCAGCAATAAGATGGGCAGTGAAGTCGGACGTTTTATCGCGGACCGTCTGAAAATGAAAAAGACCAACTAACCAGTATAAACAAAAAACATTATGAGAAAGATATTTCTTTTTTTCGCCAGCTTTATTTTGATTGTTGTTGCAGAAAAAACAAATGCACAAGGTTGTGTTGCGCTGAAAAGCAATGGCGGCTTTTGCACCATGTCGCAACATCATCAGGCCGATTCAGCGGCCAAATGGATGTTGATAGCAAACAACCGGTACTTCAAGTCATACAAACATTTTGTAGGAACTGATGAACAAAAGCAGCGTACTGAACAGGGCACCAATGTCATCAATCATCAATATACGCTTGATCTTACCGTACTGCGCATCCTGAACCCGCGATGGTCCCTCCTGTTTGACCTGCCCATAGAGATCAACTCCCGGTCATCCTTATACGAACATAGCAATGTGGGCAGATTCACCACCCATTCTGCAGGCATCGGCGATATGCGGCTGGCCGCGTATTACTGGCTTTTGAATCCGGAGAAAATGCCCCGCGGTGACGTTCAATTGGGACTCGGCGTAAAACTGCCTACCGGCAAGTACAATGTCCAGGATAATTTTCATACTTCTGATTCAACCACAAGGCTTGGTCCGGTCGACCAGTCCATCCAGCTGGGCGATGGCGGTTTCGGTGTCACGTTTGAATTAAACGCGTTCTATGATCTTTCCACTGCGCTGACCTTGTATGGCAATGTTTATTATCTCGCCAATCCCCGTGAACAAAATGGTGTCTCGACGGCCCGTGGCGGAACGCCTTCTTCCGGTGCCGTAGCGAATGGAAGCTATGTAATGAGTGTTCCGGATCAGTATTTGATCAGGGCAGGAATAACCATGGCGGAAAAAAGATTCATATTCTCCCTGGGTGTAAGGGACGAATGCCTGACCGTTCATGACTGGATCGGCGGCAGCAACGGATTCAGGAGACCCGGATATATTATTTCGGTTGAGCCGGGCATCATTTATCGTGTCAATAAATTATCCCTGTACGCTTTTGTGCCCGTCGCGATCGTCCGCAACCGTACGCAGAGTGTTCCGGACATGATCTCATCCGGTACGAGTGGTAAAAACGTACATGGCGACGCCGCATTCAGTGACTATGCAGTAAATCTGGGAGTAACTTTAAGATTTTGATGTTGTACTTCATCTGTAAATATTAAATCATGAAACTCTATAAGATAGTAACAGGTTTTCTGATAGTACAACTTGCCTTCGCAACGATTTGCGCCGGGCAAACGCCTGTTTCACTTTCACCTGCCATTGAAAGACTATTTAATAAAATAGAAAGTGATATTCTTTCAACAGCCGAAGCCATGCCGGAAGAAAGATATTATTTTTCGCCGGACAGCCTTCAAATAAAAAACAGCAACTTCAAAGAAGTGCGAACATTTGCCGGACAAATCCTGCATCTGGCTTCGGACAATATTTTTATCTGGAGTGCCATTACCGGTGACCCCGTACGTCCCGACATTGAAGGGGTGAACGGACCAAAAAGTATTAAAACAAAAAAAGACATTCTTGAATACCTGAAAAGTTCATTTGCCATTGGACGCAAAGCCATTTCAACACTGACGAACCAAAACGCAATGGATATGATTGAATTCAGAGGGAGAAAACTGCCCAGGCTTGACCTCGCCTTTTATGCACTGACGCATGCCAATGAACATTACGGACAAATGGTTATCTATTTAAGAATGTGCGGGCTAATTCCGCCACCAACCATTCATGAAAGATAATCGTCGTACCTGAAGGTATTGACGTCCCGGGGACACTAAGTAATTTTCCTTAGTAAAAATCCGAATTGACATGTTAAATATTTTCAGCCGGAATAAAATGAAAATATTTTACCTTCAGTATAGAAACCAGACAGGCTTTACTTCCACGTTTATTACGCTACTCCACGAGATTTTACTGGCCCTATAACCCCTTTTTGAAAATGGTAAATTTCTTTCCATGGCCATTGAGGAGATTTTATCAAAGAACGAACAGCCCGCCTATGGCGATGAACTCGTTTCCATCGAAATGGATGACAGGGAAATTTTTGTTATCAGCGATCTGCATATAGCCGCCGGACTAAATGAAAATGGCAATTATGATGGCACGGAGAATTTCTTTGCCGACACCTCTTTTTCCCGCTTTATACTTCATCTCACAAACAAAAAAACACAGAACAAAAAGGGATTACTCATCATCAACGGCGATTTTGTGGATTTTCTCCGTATCAGGAATATCCCGCAAACACCAGAGGATTTTAAGACCTGGAGTAAAATCCTCAGTGATCTGGGTATACCTCAATCTCCTGAGCAGCTTGCATCAACGATCTCCAAAAAAGAACGGGATTATGGACTGAGAACGGACGATTTCAAATCGATCTGGAAGTTATATATCAGTCAGAAGGGTCATGCCCTGGTATTTCAAAGTCTGGCTGGCTGGCTGATGGACGGCAATGAGATGGTCATCGTGAAGGGGAATCACGACCTGGAATGGTACTGGAGAAAACTGCGCGACTATTTTCGATTATTGCTAGCTACCCGGGTTGCCATGATGCGTTCCATGAATATCGAAACCGAACTTCAAAATACAGTTCTGCCCCAGGTACTTTTTGTGGATGATAAATTGCTGATCGAAAAAAAAGTTTATCTCGAACATGGTCACCGGTATGAAAACTTCACAACCGTGGATGGTCCTGCCGTTCTGAAGAATGGCACAGAACTCAATCTTCCTTTCGGGTCATTTTTCAACCGTTACCTGATCAACCGGATCGAACTGGCCTTTCCTTATATCGATGACGTGCGGCCAAGACAGAAAATTCTGCCTTTACTGATCCGCGAACGTTTTCCGCTGGCCATCCAAATGCTTTTCAGATATATTCCGTTCTGCATACTGATCATTCCTAAAAAACAATACTCCTATGCATTCCGGTACCTGTTCCAGTTTCTGTACATTATTCTGATCCCATTGGTCATTACCGGATTCGCTATGTATGAAACCTACCGGCACCAGTCGGTGATGCTATCATCCGCCACCGGTAAGAGTTCCGTGATCTGGTCCTATATTATGCCCCAGCTGAAAAACCTGGTCTTTCTTTCCTTCTCTTATTTTCTGGGCCGTTTGTTTTCAATCTTTTCCCTTTCAGCGCCCACCAGTTTTTATCCGGCTGCGCGAATTATACTGGATGATTATCCGGATGTAGAGATCGTAAGCTTCGGTCACACGCATGATCCGGAACAGAAAAAGTCAGGGATAAAAGCATACTATAATACAGGAACATGGATTCCTGTCTTTCAGCTCGATGCATCCAACGTACGATTAGACAAGACCTATACATTTCTCCAGATATTCAAAGACGATTCCGGAAATATCCGAACGAATGGCCTGATGAGATGGAATGATGATGCCGGCCGGCCGGACGCGATGGATCTGAGAGACGAAATATAATAAAACCCGAAACATGAACATGATGAAGATCTCCTTTTTCATCCTTGTTTGCGGAATCATGCATTTTTTTTCCGCCTGCTCATTAGAAAAAATGGGCGCTTCGGCCGGCAAGGGTGTTTCAAGCCAGTCGGACAGTATCGGAACGGCCCTGGTCCGGGGTGCCATGAATGAGCTGACCGATCCTTCGACGCAGAAAAAGATCAGGCAGTTTGTAGATTCGATCATTTCCTCAGCGACCGATACACTCACGTATAAAACCATGGCGATGCGGGACAGCCTGATCAACCGTAAAATTCTGATCTGGGCGGATTCGCTGATGGAAGCGTTGACGGGTCATCAACTACAACTGAATATGGAAAAAATTCAGTTGGCCCTGATCGGCAAGACCAAGAGCGACGTGCTTGAATTGAAAAAAGCATTCAACGATCTGCTGAATCAAATGCTGAGTCAGGATACAAAGGGAAAACTGGGTTCCTTCCGTGACGAACTGCTGGGCGAGAAAACCAACCAGGCGATTACAAGAATCGCGGATACCCTGGTATCTCATATCGTTGACAGCGCGATGGTCAAATTATCCTACCGTTATCGCACGGATATCAACCCCCTGTTCGAAGGAGACATTGGTTTTGTGAATAAGAATGCGAAATCACTTCTTGTCACCCTGGGTGCGATCGCGGCTGCCATTATAATTCTTGTCTGGCGCAGCCGGGTCAGGTACCTGCGGCTGACTACTTTATTAACCAAACAAATCAATGCGATTCCTGACCAGAATATTTATGACCGGGTTACGGCGAATATAAAGGATGATGCCATGACAGTCGGACTGGAAGGGCAGCTGCGGGATCTTCTGCAGAAGAATGGTTTGCTGGGTAACGATAACTGGAAGGCGAAAACATTGAAATAAAAAATTCTACTGACTTTTAAAACATACAATATGGATAAAATATGGACCTACGAATCCCTTGCACAGGCTGACCGGCCCACACTTGAAAATATACTAAGAACCGGTTCACCTCCTGATCCGGAGCAACTGAACGGAAATATTTATTGCGGATGGAATCACGAACTGGCCGGAAGAATGATTTCCGGTGAAAAATTTAAAAAGGGGTTTTATAAAAAGGACGGGATGAATAGTGGCTACAACGAAACCGTGATACAGGATCATCAGAAATGGCTTGGCCAGTGGGAAGTGGGGCTTCATAAGGTGAGACCCAACCAGCTCGGATATTTCCGCGTGGGTTATGTAAAGGATGAACCGCAGACCAAACTAAACGCTCCCTACCGTCACCTGGTGACATTTAGTTATGATGTGCCTTATCACAAGTGGTACCTGATATTTTTTTCGCTGATCCGTGATTTTGTTGTGCTACCCAACCCGGGAGATCACAGTCTCATGCTTTGTAAGGCCTATCTGCATTTTTCTGACAGCTTCAATATTTTCTATTGCTATTTCCTGCTGGGACATAAACAGCCGATACGCTACCTGCCCTGGTGAGGAACAAAATTGTAAACAAAAAATTCAGTTGTATGCAACAAGCACTGACCCAACCCGAAATCCGGCTCCGGTTTATATTAAAATCCTTACTACTGATTTCTGTTGTTCTGATTGTATTTCATGTTTTCCCGGGTTGGGCCCCCGCGCGGTTCTCTGACATTTTGAATGAAGGGTACTGGCTGTTTTCCAATGATTCGAGGGTACAGGCCGTCATGCTCGTATTGCTGCTGATGCTGGTTGTTGGCGACATTCGTCGCTTCAATCAGATCGTTCGCGTTTTTATCATATTCCTCATCATCGATTTGGTTTTTATCATCCTCCACCTGCTGCGAAATGAAAATACGGACGCTGAAAAAAATATTTTATACTGGTCCATCGGAATTGATCTGGTGCTGCTGATTACGCTGATCGTGTGTAATCGTGCCGCCGGAAAAGCACGTTACAACTTAAAATATCTTTCCGTCCGGCAGTTTCAGACGCTGCAGGCGCTCGCTGAAGTATGTATTGCGGGGGACAGTGATGCCTGGGAGCTGGAGATCAAGCCCATTGAAGTAGCGTCTAACGTAGATGGATACCTGATCAGCTTTGAAGCCAAATCCAAATGGGTGATGAAAATGGTTTTGTCATGCATGGAATATTATCCGCTTCTTTCTTTGCACGTACCATTGAGTTTAATGTTGCCGGATGCCAGGCTGCAGTTTTTGAAACGCCGGTTTTTGACAAATGAGGAATTCCGGTCCACGCCGGACTGGTGGCGCCAAATGATACAGGC
Organism: Puia sp.; assembly: GCA_036496825.1. Lineage (GTDB taxonomy): Bacteria > Bacteroidota > Bacteroidia > Chitinophagales > Chitinophagaceae > Puia. The sequence goes on from DASXKM010000549.1 coordinate 7,896, forward strand.
GGCGATCCGCATGTCAAAGCAACTC
>DASXKM010000550.1:0-2545 GCA_036496825.1 Puia sp.
CTTTATCATGATTCGAGACCATTCCATTTAGAATTAATGCTGACGAACAAAAAAGATCGTGCATTTGACCTCTATGAATGGTTTGGACTCAACGAATAGAATGGCAGCTGCCAATAAGTAAATTAAACAAGAATGAAAATCGTTTTATCAGCTGCCATTTGCTTTCGGTCATCCTGTCGGGCTGCAAGCCGTAGGAAAATAAAATCTCATTGCCAGACCTGAAGCCCAATTTTTTACAGTTATTAAACAGAAGGGATTCAACACTACTGCTGGATTCGTTTTATTTCATCAGAACTGTAAAATTAGCTATCTTAAATCCTCTTAGCCGGGCATTGTGAACCGGACGATAAGCATTATGGTCTTCTGGATCCATGGTTCTACAAAACCCGGTTACCCGGAGAATTTCTATTGGTTAAATAAAAACCGAAATCAGCTATGTTCTTCCTGCAGGTTGAACCAGTTTACGTCATTTCTTTTGAAGAAGTTTTTTGGGGCGCTATATTAGTAGCCACTACAACGGCTATGCATGTGTTCGGCATGCTCATGGTTCTACGGATCAATTATTATATGAAATCCCGACTGGAAAAAAAAACAGGGTTTATGGCTGGCCTGACTCCCATTATGTGTGCCAGCTGTTTGATTCTGCTGATACATATGATCGAAGTCCTGGTTTGGGCACTGTTTTTTTATTGGAAGGGCGCGTTCCCCAATGCAAGTATTGCTTATTATTTTTCTCTCAATGAGTATACCACCGTTGGCAGTAAATACAATCTGCCCCTTCAAATGCGTTTATTTGAAGGGATAATTTCACTGGCCGGCCTCCTCGCTTTTGCTTTATCAACGGGTATTCTTTTCAGGCTTGCTACATCTTTTCTTGAGAAACCCCGGCAATTTTTAGGTCAGACAAAAAAATCGATTTAAGAACGGATCAATCATGCGATAGCAAGAGTATGCTCTTGTTGTAGGCATGAGTATTGCATCCGTCATTGACAAGCACAAATCCATGAGGAGGGAGAAACATGCTGTTAGTGATGTAAACGACACACGTTTGATCACTATGCTGGAAGGCAAATTATTCCTGGTGGAAAACGGAAATTTCATTTTGCTTACATCTCCGGTTATTCTTGGAAACGGAACTATCATTTCAATGGAGGGCCTGATGAAAATACCGGGCGGTACGATCCGGATATTACGGGAAGGGGAATATGTATAGTTCTGTTTATCACCTTTAATGCCCCCAGGATTTATTTCCAAACGAGTAAGTCGCCGCCTACCAGGTGTGTACCGATCATCGGCCCAGTTCATCGCGGGGCTTCGGCTTGAGTTCGAAACGTTAACGTTTAACTGTAAAACGATTGCCAGTGTCAAACTAATAAATCGTTTTATTTTTATTTTGAAATTTCATTCAAATCGCAACCTGAATCCGAAGACGGGAAGCTCTCCCTGTCTGAAATCCAAATCTGCAGATCTCTTAAAACCCATATTCTCATACATATGCCAGGCAGTCTGCATAGTCATGGTTGTGTGAATGATAAGCTGTTGATGTTTCTTTTCCCTGGCTTTCCTTACACATTCATTTGCCAGTAATCTGCCGATACCCTGACCCCGGGCATCCGGATGAACAGCTAATAATCTGAATCCGGATGCATTTTTTTCATTGGGCGCAGTTCCACCGGAGCCGTAGTAAATCATATCGGCAAAATATACGAGCGCACCCATTATCTTATTTTCCGTTGAAACGACAACGAGTAATTCGGTACCCGGCTTGTCTGAGAATGAACCCACATTTGAAAGCACCCGGTAATAATCCGGTTGTTCGGATTCTTTCGGAAAACCGTCGAGCCGGGAATAAACATTCACCATCAGCTTTCCTATTTCATCAAATTCAGACGGATCTGCATTTCGCACTGTGTATAATTGTGTCGCCACGCTGGAATCGTTTTTGCAGTACAGATAAAAAATCCACTCAGTCAAATCAATATTTACAAGATAATACCAGGATGGCCGGCACAGAACCTGGAAAATTCCTATTTTTATTTCATAATAAATATTAGCGACAATCATAGACAATTATGGAAACAAACCGTCTTTCACCCACGCTGGCAAAAGTACTAAATGAACAGATGACCAACGAAGCGCACAATGCACAGATTTATCTTTCCTATGCATCCTGGGCCAGTGAAAAAGGCTATGATGGAATCGCGAATTTTCTATTTCGTCATGAAAACGAGGAACGCAACCACATGATGAAAATCCTGGAATATATCCTTAAACGGGGCGGTAAAGTAGTGGTAGCGGCGATTCCCGATCCGGGTCCGGATCCAAAGAGCGTTAATGATTGCTTTGAAAAAGTTTTTAAATCTGAGGTTGAAAACACATCCAATATCTACCGGATCGTCGAAATGAGTATGACAGAAAAAGACTGGGCTACCTGGAATTTCATGCAATGGTTCGTAAAAGAACAAACAGAGGAAGAAACACTGGCCATTGACCTGTTGGATAAGATCAAAATTGCCGGTGGTGAAAAAGCTTCGGATTCCGCATT
>DASXKM010000551.1:0-1738 GCA_036496825.1 Puia sp.
GGCGATGGCATCTCCGATGAAGCGATTATACAAAAACAGGGTAACACCGTATTTAACGTTTTGTTTGATCATACCATACTGAAACAACAAAACTATCCGGCCAATATAGACAGCAGTTCTTTATGGTTGAATACGAATCCGTTATTTATTTCATCAGGAGTTCCGAACAATGAGTTTAATTTCCAGCTTCAGATGGGATCACCTGCGCTGGATGTTGGAGCTAATTCCGGAATCAATATCGATCTGAATGGAGATCCAAGACCAGCCAGTTTAAGCGATCTGGGCTGTTATGAACGGCAGTGAATACTCCGCCGATTCTCTTAACTTTGATAGTGAAACATTGATTATAAAATAAAATATATTTTATGTTGCGATTATTGATAATACCATTTTTTTTTATGATACACTCAGCAGTTAGTGTGTACGATTTTAAAGTGCCGGCGCTGGATGGTGGAACCATTGACCTCTCAGCATATAAAGGGAAAAAATTACTGATTGTAAATACGGCTTCCAAATGCGGCTTTACACCACAATACGCTGACCTGGAAAAACTGTATGATAAGTACAAAGACAAACTGGTGGTCGTTGGATTTCCTGCCAATGACTTCGGCGGACAGGAACCTGGGACCAATACAGAAATCAGTGAGTTTTGTAAAAAGAATTATGGAGTAACTTTTCCCCTCGCCGCTAAATCTGATGTGGTAGGTGAAAATACATCTCCCTTATTCAAATACCTTACGGAAGAAGCTGTCAAATTAGGCAACCCGGCTCCGGTCATCAAGTGGAATTTCACAAAATTCCTGATTGACGAAAACGGTAAACTGATAGGTGTTTATAATAGCAAGATTACTCCTATGAGTGATGAGATCACATCTCACCTCAATTAATTCTGACCATCAGGATGTTATTCAGTCAGGTTATTGGTCAGCAGGAAATCAAAGCAAAGCTTCGCAACCTGGTTGAAAATAACAGGTTGAGTCATGCACTGCTGCTGAATGCACCGGAAGGTGCAGGCGGCCTGCCACTGGCTTTGGCTTTTTCACAATATATCGTTTGTGAAAAGGTTTCAAACGCAGATACAGTAAATTCATTCCCATCAGATAGCTGTAACGAGTGTCCTTCCTGTCAGAAAGCAGCGAAGCTGATTCATCCGGATATTCACTATGTATATCCGGTCGTGTCACGTAAATCAGGAGATAAACCTTTGAGCACGGATTATATTTCCGAATGGCGGGAATTCATTTCGCTCTATCCTTACGGAACCATTTTTGACTGGCTGCAACAAATCAACGCAGATAATAAACAGGGTAATATTTCCGCCAATGAATGCAATGAGATAAACCGGAAACTCAGTTTGAAAAGTTTCGAAAGCGGATATAAGATTCTCATCATGTGGATGCCGGAATATCTCGGCAATGAGGGAAACAAATTACTAAAGCTGATTGAAGAACCGCCGCCGGATACATTGTTTATACTCGTGTCTGAAAATGAGGCGCAGATCCTTCCCACGATTCTGTCGAGGGTACAAATTATCCGGATGCCCAGACCCCGGTCAATGGAAATTCAGGAGGCATTGATTTCCAGGGCGGGTGTAAAACCGGAGCAGGCACGGCAGCTGGCAGCAGTGAGCGAACAGAATTACCGGGAAGCACTCAGACAATTGCAACATGGGCAGGACGACTGGCTGTCATTATTACGGGAATGGTTAAACGCTGTTTTACGATCAGGACCTGTGGCT
>DASXKM010000552.1:0-8281 GCA_036496825.1 Puia sp.
TTTGGCGTAGGGTCACAATTCGCCTGGCAGCTGCAACCAGACATTTTTTATCGAGCGTCCAAACTATTTCAATTTGGCCTTGGCTACCGGATTATTTCGATGGATTATAACAATGATAGCGGCGGAGGCGACCGGTTTATATATGATATGGATGAATACGGTCCTCAAATTAAAATCGGATTGAGTTTTTAGCATATTACCAAACTAACTTACTATCTTTTGTTTATTAAACAGCATTGACTCCTATTCATTATCTTAATAGTCTTTTCAGGAAACATAAAAAATCAGCCCTTTGGTTTGCAGGTTCTCTCATTTTACTACTGATCCATTTGCAAAGTGTTGGACAGGTGAAAAAACCGTTTCCGGATTCGCTGGATCTCAACAAACAGGTGGATATATTCGATGTTATCCGCAAATGGACGGGAAAGAGTCCCAAACCCGAAAATGACATTCCGCAGAAGGGGGTAAGGAATTTATCTTTATTGCCTATTCTTGGATATACGCCTGCCAATGGATTTGTTATCGGAGGAGCGATCAGTGTAACTGAATTTTTTGGCGATCCGGCCAATACCAATTTATCTTCTGCCCTCATCAATGTATCACTGACCACAAAGAGCCAGCTTCTCTTGAATTTGAAATTTGACAGATATCTACCCGGAAACAAATGGCATATATCAGGTGACAATCGCTTATTATTTTTTAATCAGGATACATATGGCTTAGGTATCTACGGTCTCAAAAATCAAACGTATACGCTGGGATTCAACGGTGGAGAACAAATCAGCGATTCGGCGCAACCAATGAAATTTAATTATCTCCGGTTATACGAGACTGTTTTGAGGGAATTTGCAAAACACTGGTACGCCGGCATAGGTATCATGATCGACGACAATTTTAAAATTAACGATCAGTCACTCCGGCTGGATTCACCTGTCCATCTCACGTCACATTATAATTATTCCAAAGCTTTTGGATTTGATACGGCACATTATTCGGCGAACGGGCTGTCGCTACAGCTCATGTATGACGGCCGCGATAATCCCATAGAACCATTTAAAGGTAATTATTTTAATTTGGCATTCCGGTCGAACACCATTGCCTTTGGAAGCACACAGAGCAGTACCATGCTATATTATGAATACAGAACCTATTTTGGATTAAAAAAGTCGGTTCCGAGAGATGTGCTTGCTTTCTGGTTATGGGGTGTTTCCGTTACATCCGGTCGCATGCCCTATCTGGAACTTCCAGCCATCACATGGGATACCTACAATCGTTCGGGACGGGGTTATATCCAAGGGAGGTTTCGTGGTGATAATATGATTTATGGGGAAACCGAGTATCGTTTCCGCCTGACAAAAAACAATCTTTTCGGCGGTGTTGTTTTCCTGAATTGCACCACTGCCAGTAATCCGGGAACACATCAGTCGGTTTTTGATTCGTTTGCTCCGGGATATGGATTTGGTCTTCGCATCCTGATGAATAAAAATGACAGGACCAATATCTGTGTTGACTACGGAAGGGGTGAAGGTTTTGCCGGCATATACTTCAATATCCGGGAAGCGTTTTAAGCTGAAGGCACCGGTCGTATATTCTTTTAATATTGTCTGATATTTCTGAATCCATTTACTTCTGCTATTTTTGATTCTTCCTGCCATTATTGTGAGATAAAAAATTAATTGTTTATTGATAACGGCATAGGCATTATATCCGGATAAAATATTCATCATGAGAAAACATGCTCATTTAATCTTTATATGTGGCCTTTTGTTTAACGGCAAACTTGCAGGTCAGCAACTCAAACCCGGGTTTTATAAATCCGAATGTCTGACGATGCTGGAAATCGGAGCAAATTTCGGTGACAGTTCATATGCAAATAAATTTCCGGAGCCGGCCGGGTATAAGATGATTTACAGGTCAAAGGTTGTAGGCATGGAAAACCTTTGGGAGCTGTGGGTGAACGATAAAGGAGTAGCTGTCATTAGTCTTCGCGGAACAACCCAGGCCGCTGTTAGCTGGCTTGAGAATTTTTATTGTGCCATGGTTCCTGCTGCGGGGGAATTACACTTATCCGATTCTTTTGATTTCAAATATAATCTGGCTTCAAATCCCAGGGCCGCTGTACATGTAGGATGGCTTATAGGTGTTGCATTTCTTTCAAGAGATATACTTCCCAAAATTGACTCCCTATATCAGAACGGTACAAAGAACTTTTTTATTACCGGTCACAGTCAGGGAGGGGCGCTCACATTTCTGATGACGTCCTATTTAAACAGTTTGCAAATACAAAAAAGGCTTCCATCGGATATTCGTTTTAAAACTTATAGTACTGCGGCCCCCAAAGTTGGAAATCTTTATTATGCATATGATTATGCGGCGATGACTCAGTTTGGGTGGGCTTATAATGTGGTGAACTCGGCCGACTGGGTGCCGGAGGGCATGTTTTCCATTCAAACCCCGGATGATTTTAATAATACCAACCCCTTTACGAATGCCAAAGAACTGATTGGTAAACTCCCTTTCCCAAAAGACCTTGTGCTGAAATATATTTACAACCGGATGGATGGACCTGTAAGAAAAGCCGAATATCGTTTTCAGGATTGTCTTGGCAAGGGCCTTGAAAATTATGTAAAAAAAGCTATTCCGGGATTTCAGCCGCCGGCCTTTTATTTCAACAGCATGGATTATGTTCGGGTAGGGAATGTCATTGTTTTGCTCGCCGATCCTGATTACTATAAATTATTTCCGGACAATCCCCAAACAATTTTTGTCCATCACTTTCATGACGCATATTATTACCTGGCAAAAAAATTACCGGATGATAATGTTTCTCCGGCACCCTAGATTTTTTACGGACATCTCTATTTTCTATTAAATGCATAGGTTACTTCAAGAGAGAAGTAAAAGGTATTGGGAAGCTTTTCCTTGTATGTATAGGACTTTGAACTGGTATCTACTGTCAACGTCGCCTTAATATCCGCAGGATTTACCGGTAATGCTTCTGTCGGCGTAAAATTGAAAGTCCAGTTACCGGCTGTATAACTGATGGGTGCGCTGAATTCATAATCCAGAATCTGAAATTTATCAGCATTCAGTACTTCTCCGGATACAGTGACATTAAAAGGCAAAGGAGGCTTACCATCATTTCTTGGGATACTGAAACGTCTGTTTTGATAATAAGAATTATAGGAGTTCTGCGTGGAGGCATTCATAGTGGCCGTTGGTGTTATACTCAGGTTGCCAATATCAAATTCATGCTGTAATGCAAAACTTGCCTGATAGTCGGGCAGGTGGTTGCCGACTGTCCAGGTAAGATCCAGACTGGGCTGGATAAAGCTGAACGAGTAACTGTTATCATATACCAGACTTCCTTTTTGTTCAGACGTTGTGCTTCCGCTGTTCTTACTATAAAAAAATGCGTTTACCGTAACAGAACCGCTGTAATTCCCGGGATTGAAACTGTAAGAGCCGTCCAATGTATATTGATTCACCTGTGGAGAGGCTTCATGTGTATTATAGCCAACGCTCAGATCTATTTCAAAACCGCTCTTAAATAAATAACTGATCTCCGGGGTAATCAGTGGTATAACCGATGAATCCTTCCGCCCATTGTTTACATCATTGGACTGCCAGGTGAGATTTGCCTGAAAATGTGATGGGGCAGGGGCTGTGGTATCAGCGGCCGCCGTGGGTACAGGTCTCTTCAACGTATCTTTTTTTAATATGGAAGTATCTTTCAGATAATTTGCATTTTTATTGTTTGAAGTTTTTATAGCACTGTCCCGTAAAACAGCATTTGAATCCTGGGCAGGCAAAGCATTCAAAAAACATAAACAGAAAGCCAGAAGGCTCAGGCGGATAATATTTACTTTCATCAATATCGTATTGCGCAAAATGGATCGCGTTAACCGGGCTTGAATGAGGAAATATACAGCTTATTTAAAGTCATCTTTACCCGGGCATCCGTTTTACCGTTAACGACCGGATATAAATTCAATAAATATTCTTAATTTAAACGGGTAAACCGGGATTTACTCTGAGCTGTTTATATAAAACAACGCCACATGAAATGGTTTGCCCTCGTGCTGATATTTTTCATATTTGCCTGCAAATCCAGGGGTCCTGTATGTTTAATTGATCTTACAGACATTTTGAAAAATGCTTCCGGAAAATTAATTACCGTAAAAGATTCCAGTCATAGAATTACTGCTCTGTATGATGTAGGATGGGACAGTCTGAAGGGAGGTGCCTATTTGTTTTATCCCAACGAATTTTTGAAATCCTACACTTTTTATCAGAACAGGATACCGGTTTACATGGAATCCTATGATGAGCAGGGTTATCTGATTGGAACAAAAGGCAGCCCCATGGTAGATCGTGTAATCAATGAACTGGGAAATGATTCCGCTTATGTTCAGGTATACTTTTACAGCCCCCTGAAATCCTATCAGCAATTAAATATCAAGATTAATAACAATGCAGCTTTCAATTATACACTCCAAAAGGATAGCATCTATTCAAACATGCTTTCAACTACCTTCGGCATCAATACAGGGAATCTGCGTCAGATCAATATGTACTCCCGGATACAATATGTTGATCAGTGTGATAAGGCTGAACATGTTTTAAGTGACTCCATTTTTCTTATAAAGGACTCTGTTAAAGGATTATCACCAGCCCCGGTAAAATAAACTGCGTTTTCTGCAGATGTGCAGGCATGGAAATTGAATATTCTATGCTTAACTAAATAATCTGTTATGAAAACACAAACAAGTAAGCAAAAATTTGCATTTCTTTTCGTCACATTATCATTGGCAATTTTTTCCACAGTTCATGCCCAGCAACAACAAACTTCAGAAGAATCAGCTCCGGCTACCAAGTTTGGTATAAAAGGCGGGTTGAATTTAACCAATCTTTCCTCTGATAATTTTACAGACAATCATTTGAAGGCAGGATTTAATGTGGGTATTTTTTCGAAGATTCCCGTTACACCTGGATTTTCAATCCAGCCTGAATTATTATACAGTCTCAAAGGATCAAAAACAGACTATAATAATTTCGTTGAGGGTACCGGTGAATACAGATTCAACCTGGGATATGTGGAATTGCCTCTGTTAGCTGTTGTGAATCTGACGAAAAATTTCAGTATTCATGCAGGAGGGTACGGAGCTTACCTTACCAATGCGAACGTGAAGGACGTCAACAACAACGGAACTATTCAAAGTATTACAGATCTCAATGCAAATGATTTCAACCGCTGGGATTTTGGTCTGGCAGGCGGTCTCGCCTTTGATATCGAAAACTTTACGATTGGTGCCAGATATAATTACGGATTGTCTGAAATCGGAAAATCGGGTAATCTGACCAGTGCTGCGTTGGGGAGTGCGAAAAATAACGGGCTCTCAATATATGCGGGATTTGGATTTTAATTAGCATTTTTATATTGGGGACTGGTTCTACTGACTTTTAAAAAGCGGTTTGTAGAACCAGTTCCTCAATCTATTTTACTAAATGCTTCTGCCATTTGATTCAGATAGCTGGTTGTACATGTTGATGAGCCGTTTTGAATGAGTATGCGGTATCTGAAAATTATTTTACCCCCTTTCTTTATTCTCAGGTTCAACGCAGATTTGCCATTTGTAAATATTTTTTCTCCCAAAGGATTTGCTGCGAAAAGACCATAACCACGGGCATGCCAGAATGTAGGATAATTTGGATTGCGCACATGATCAAAAATGGTAATGCTGACTGAATCATTATTTATTTTACCAAATACTTTACACCATTTAGCCCTGGTACTCCAGGCGGAATCGCCCCGAATTCCTGCGCTTGTCAGGTAATTGCCATTGGAAACCGTGTCTTTTTTTACAACCGTGATATTCCCTTTTTGGTCCGTAAAACGCTGGTCTTCCCCGGCGGGTATTTGGAGTTCGCGGGTAAGCCGTAAACCGAGCATACCATCTTTTGCATCTGCAAATAAAATATCAGTATCCGCTGTCAGTTCTGTTATCCGGTCGATGATTCTTTCCTGGTTTGCCGTGCCACTGAATTCGTATCGGGTATTTTCTTCCATCAGCGGTTGGTTTTGCTGGTTGACCCATTTTGCATGATACTTCAATATGCCGGTGGTTCCGGAGGCCAGTTCCAGGATGCTGTCTGTTTTTATCCACCCGTATTGTGATTTCTTTTCTAATGGAATGGCATAAGAATTATTCCAGAAGTCCAGACCATTCACATTTTCATAAGTAAGCCACAGACCCAGGTGATGCGGATGGTCGGTTGGTTCCCCGGGTCTTGGTTCCATTGGAAATCCGCGGGTGACCAATGTTCCTCCTGCGTCATAGATGGGAAACAAAACCGGTTTCTCGAGACTATCCGGATAAATAAAGCGTGAAAAAAGGGAATGACCGATTTGAATATCTATCCGATTTTCATTTTTGGCTTTTGTTATTTTCACATACTCTTTCAGCTGCGCTTTTATCAGCAGGGGAGAGCAGACAAGCAACAAAAATAATTTACAATTGTGCAAGGGTTGTCAGATTATCAGTAGAGGAAAATTTTCCCGTCAGCCATCACATTCTGTGTCGCCTCATCAAATGTGGCTTTTGCACCCGTGTGAACTGCGGCGTTGGTCATGATATTCGCAATGGAGTGACTATAACCTGCTTCTACCGGCGCATTTGGTTGCTTACGGCTGCGCACACACTCCATCCAGTTTCGTATATGGGCTGACGTTAGACTGTCTCCTCCGGTGTTTGCCGAGGTCACCACTTTTTCGGCATTTGACAGATCCACGGTTGGCAAAAGGTTGGCCTGCATATGCATTGCTTCCGCAAAGTGTTGGGTCAGGCCGCCTGCCGGTGTTATTTTATTGGTATCGAGGTTTAATTCACCACCATTTGAATAATATACCTCCGTCGCATGATCGTTCCCGTTATCCATACGTGATTGAAAACTCACCTGGAAGCCGGTTGAAGGATCATTTTGGGGGCCGTAATCAAATACCGCGGTGATGGTATCCCAATTTTTTCTTCCGTCTTTCCACATATAAATGCCGCCGTTGGCTGTTACAGAACGCGGATGCTGAAGTCCGGTGAACCAATGCACAGTATCTATCTGATGGCTCATCCACTGGCCTGGCAGTCCTGATGAATAAGGCCAGAATAAACGGTATTCCAGGTAATACCTGGGATCAAACGGAACATAGGGACGGTTAATCAGAAATCGTTTCCAGTCCGTATCCTGTTCCTTCAAGAGGGGAACCAGCTCAGGGCGGCGCCAGCGGCCAGGCTGATTTACGTTCCACGTCAATTCAACCATCACAATATTTCCGAATTTACCGGATCTGATAAAATCGTTTGCCGCTAAATAATTGGCTCCGCTTCTTCTTTGTGATCCGATCTGCACAATTTTCCCGGATGCCTTGATGGCCTTCAGTGCGGCACGGTTGTCTTCCATGGTTTCAGCGAACGGTTTTTCCACATAGGCGTCACAGCCTGCTTCCACTGCCTGGATTGCATGGGTCGCATGCTGAAAGTCGGCCGTGCTGATAAAAACAGCATCCGCCAGTTTCTTATCATAGAGCTCCTCATTGTTCCTGCAGCCGGTGATATCATGATTCATTTTTTCTTTCCACTGTGCAATTCCTTCCTCTCTTCGCCGGTTCCAGATATCAGAAACAGCAACTATATCAAAATTTAATTCCTTATAATGATTCATGAAACAGGGCATATGGGTGGATTTATGCCTGTCAGAAAATCCGACAACAGCAACCCGCACCCGGTCGTTTGCGCCTATAATTCTATTATAACTGGAAGCGCTGAATCCCGCGCGGGCCAGTAAAAGGGCAGAGGCGGTCAGAGAAGATTTTTTGATGAATGCACGTCGTGTATTTTTCATTGACTTTTTTTTCAATCGTTTCCTAAAGATAACGCAATGTAAAAAATAATGAAGGGACTACTATTCGCCGGCGAAATGATCAGAGACGATCATGGCAGAGTTACAAAAAAGACTACTCAGCCATTTTTGGAACTGACTCCAATATCTGGCGAAGGAACTGGCGTGATTCTTTTTCTTTGGAGTTTGATAAGTCGTAGAGGGTGATTTTATCCAGCAACTGATCTACGGTGAACTGGATCATCTGCCAGAGTGAACGGGCAGAACAATCAACAGAATTTGTACAAAGATTCACCGAACCGGTGTGCTGACCACAGAAATCCTTATCATATAATACACCGCCCAATGCCTGTAATACATATTTCACCTTTATTTCTTTTGATGGTTT
>DASXKM010000553.1:0-4790 GCA_036496825.1 Puia sp.
AAGGGAAAACAGCTCCGACCCGTGTTTGTATTTTTATCGGCCCGTTTATGCGGCCCCATCAACGAATCCACTTACCGGGCAGCATCCCTTGTCGAACTCCTTCACACCGCTACACTGGTTCATGACGACGTAGTTGATGAATCACTTGAAAGGAGAGGGTTTTTTTCCACCTATGCATTATGGAAAAACAAGATCTCCGTACTGGTGGGTGACTACCTGCTGGCTAAGGGTTTACTACTATCACTGGACCACAATGATTTCAGAATTTTGCAATTATTGTCAGGAGCTGTACGAAAAATGAGTGAAGGGGAACTATTGCAGATCGAAAAAGCCAGAACCCTAAATCTTGAAGAGCAGGTTTACTTTGAGATTATCCGGAATAAGACTGCTTCCCTGCTCGCATCATCCTGCGCCGCCGGTGCTTTTTCTTCCAGCGTCGATGAAGCCGTGACTGAAAAACTAAACCGTTTCGGCGAAGCCGTAGGTGTCGCATTTCAGATAAAGGATGATTTGTTTGATTATGGAAATGAAAATACCGGTAAGCCAACCGGCAACGATCTGAAGGAAAAAAAATTAACGCTGCCACTGATTTATACATTAAATACTGTCAGCAAAAGTCTTCGCAGAGAACTGATATATATTATAAAAAACCAGAATCGTAATCCTGAGAAAATAAAATATGTGATCAGTCATGTTGTGAAAGCCGGCGGTATCCGTTATGCAACTGAAAAAATGTATGAATACCGCGATGAAGCGCTTCGGATTCTATATGAGTTTGAAGATGGCGATGTTCGCAGGGCACTGGAGGAATTGGTGCGGTTTACAACAGACAGACGATATTAAGTGTGGTGATTGTGGAAGAGTAGGAATGTAAGAATTCAAAATTAAATTTGCAAATGACAATTTGAAAATGTGATTGTCCTAAACAAATTATCAACTGTCATCCGCCAACTGTCAACCGCCAATTGTCAACCGATGGAGAAGAGATGGAAAATAAAAAACCCTGATGAAGGCAAAATAAAAATTCTTGCAGATTCGCTGAAGGTTCATCTTTTGATAAGCCGGATACTGGTTGGCAGGGGAATTGAAAATTTTGAAGAAGCGAAAAAATATTTCCGCCCCGACATCCAGCAACTGCACGATCCCTTTCTGATGAAGGACATGTATCCCGCAGTTGACAGGATTCTGCTGGCACTGGATCAAAAAGAAAAAATTCTGATCTTCGGAGATTATGATGTGGATGGCACCAGCTCTGTCGCTCTGATGGTTCAGATGCTTCGCAAAATAGGCCATCCGGATAATATAGAATTTTATATTCCGAACCGGCAGCGTGAAGGTTATGGTGTTTCAAAAGCCGGAATCGATTTTGCCAGAGAGCATTCGTTCGGTTTGATTATTTCTGTAGACTGCGGAATAAAATCCGTCGACCTGGTGGCCTATGCAAAAGCCCATGGAATTGATTTTATTATTTGCGACCATCATCTGCCCGACATCATTTTACCGGACGCCACAGCGATTCTTAATCCGAAACAAACGGATTGCACCTATCCGTATAAAGAACTTTGCGGCTGTGGTGTGGCCTTCAAACTAATCACTGCTTTGTGCCGGAAATTAAATCTTAGGGAAGGAAATTATCTGGTCTATCTGGATCTGGTGGCGATTGCAATTGCCGCGGATATCGTCCCTATGACAGGTGAAAACCGGGCACTTTGTTTCTTAGGATTGAAAAAGATAAATGAAAATCCCAATCATGGTATTCACGCTTTAATGACTTTGAGTTCGCTCTCTCTACCGGCTTCTATCACATCACTGGTATTTACGATCGCCCCCAGGGTGAATGCCGCAGGGAGAATGGATGATGCCAGGAAAGCCGTGATGATGTTTATCTCCCGTGATTATAACGAAGCATTATTTTATGGCAAACAATTGCACGCCGATAATACGAACCGGCGCGAAACAGATTCAAATATCACCGAAGAAGCGCTTGCCCTGATAGACGCCGATGAAATACTACGCAATCGCAAATCAACTGTGTTGTATCAGGCCCACTGGCACAAGGGTGTTGTTGGTATTGTAGCTTCGCGGTTGATTGAAAAGTATTATCGTCCGACTATCATACTTACACAAAGTGGTGCACTTGCATCCGGTAGCGCCCGCAGCGTGCCGGGTTTTAATTTATACGAAGCACTGCATGCATGCCGGGAATGGCTGGTAGGATATGGCGGTCATTTTGCCGCCGCAGGCATGACACTCGCGACTGAAAATATTGAACGGTTCAGTAATAGATTCGAAGAAGTCGTTTCCGAAACGATCGAGCCGCAATTTCTCATTCCCGAATTGGAAATCGATGCAGTTGTGCGGTTTAGCGATCTCGACTTTCAGATATACCGGATTATAGAACAGATGGAACCTTTTGGTCCGGAAAATTATAAACCGGTTCTCTGTTCAACAGGAGTCGTTGATACCGGTTATTCAAGATTGCTGAAAGAAAAACATATACGGCTGCTGGTAAAACAGGATGATATTATCTTTTCAGGCATCGCTTTTAATATGCCGGACAAATGGCCCCTTGTTCAAAGTGGACAGCCATTGGACATTGCCTATACGCTCGATGTAAATGAATGGAACGGAGAAAAAAACCTGCAGCTGAAAATACTTGATATCAAATTTAAAGACATAGACATATAAGTGTGGCGAGGGTGTAAGGGTAGAAAATCTAGAAATTCAAAATTAAATTTGCAAATGACAATGTAATAATATGAGCATGCCGCCCGAAAGCCACCCGGGGACCGATCGATATTTTCAAATTATCATTTGCAAATTCAACTCCCACCTTTTTAATTTTCTACCCTTCCACATTCACCACACTTAAATCATGCTTCTAGAATAATCGGACTCTTTTTCTCTCCTCCAATAAGTTCCACGCTTCGCTGAATAAAATCTGTGAGTTCGGTACCCTTGAGAAGACCCTGGCTCAGCAGTGCAAGGTCGGCCAGGTTATGAACAAGTTTCTTTTGCTTATCGGTATCATCTTCTTTCAAAACATTCTGATAGATCGGGTGATTGCCATTTACAGTAAGTGTCACTTCATCAGGCATGGTCGCATAGAACGCACCCATTCCTCCATTCAGTGCAGCCATATCTTTCATGCGGCGCATGAATTCAGGTCTTGTTGCCACAACAGGCAACGCATCTGGACTCAATCCCTTTATCTCAACAGTTACATGCAACGAAGGAATATCAACAGCAAACAATGTCTTCAATTTTTCAGCATCGTCCTTACCAAGTACTGTTTCAGCGGAATCCTGTTTGTCGATCAGGTTATCCACCACCTCACTGTCCACACGGGTGAAATGAACATTCTCCCACTTCATTTCCATCTGGTTAATAAAACCTGCATCCACGATGGTTTCCAGCTTCACCACTTTATATCCCCTGCCCTGCGCAGCACGGATATAACTATTCTGCTGAACAGGGTTGCTGGTGTATACAATTACCAGCTTGCCATCTTTATTTTTTTGGAGTGTCTCCGTGGCCGTCCTGTATTCCTCCAAAGTATAAAACCGGGAGTCGTCCGCATCTTCCATGATATGAAACTTATTGGCCTTCTCCAGGAATTTATCGTCGGTCATCATACCATATTTCACAAAGAGTCCGAGGCTTTCCCATTTCTCTTCATATTCTTTTCTTTCCTTCGTGAAGAGCTCATCGAGTTTATCAGCAACTTTTTTTGTGATATGGCTGTTGATCTTTCTGACATTCGGATCTCCCTGCAGATAACTGCGGCTCACGTTCAGGGGAATATCCGGACTATCGATCACACCCTGCAGGAGCATCAGAAATTCCGGTACAATATCTTTTACTTCATCGGTAACAAAAACCTGATTGCTGTAGAGCTGGATTTTATCTTTCTGTATTTCGTAACTCTGTTTGATTTTCGGGAAATACAAAATGCCGGTCAGGTTAAAAGGATAGTCCACATTTAAATGGATCCAGAATAACGGCGGTTCGTTGAAGGGATATAGTTCCTTGTAAAAATCCTGATAATCCTGCGTCGTCAGTTCGCTGGGTTTACGTGTCCAGGCCGGGCGGGTATTGTTGATTTGTTTTTCTTCAAAAAATACCGGGATGGGAAGAAAGCGACAGAATTTTTCCAGGATACCGCGAACGCGGTTTTCATCCAGGAATTCGGTACTGTCATCAGAAATATGCAAAACGACATCAGTACCCCTTTCTTTTTTATCATTTTCTTCCAGGCTATACTCCGGGCTTCCGTCACATTCCCATTTCACCGCAGGAACACCTTCTTTGTATGATTTTGTGATGACGTCCACCTGACTGCTGACCATAAAAGAAGAATAGAAGCCGAGACCGAATTTGCCGATAATAGCATTTTCGTTTTGCCCCTTATATTTATTTACGAATTCTTCAGCACCGGAAAGGGCTACCTGATTGAGATATTTATCCACTTCTTCGGCCGTCATTCCGATCCCTTTGTCGGAGATCGTGATGGTTTTTGCTTCTTTGTCCAGTTTGACCGTTATGTCCAAATCCCCGATCTCACCTTTGGCTTCGCCGACGGAAGAAAGAGTCTTCAATTTTTGGGAGGCATCTACTGCATTGCTAATCAGCTCTCTAAGAAAAATTTCGTGATCGCTGTATAAAAACTTCTTAATGATGGGGAAGATATTTTCCGTTTGTACCCTGATGCTTCCTTTTTGCATAATCGGCGTTTTAAGCCTGCAGATCAAAGATGGTACCATTTGGACCGTTCTGACAGGATGTCTGTT
>DASXKM010000554.1:0-3857 GCA_036496825.1 Puia sp.
CGGAGCATTTGAAATTTGCCAGGGAGTATCAAAAATCCCTGGATGAGCAGATGCGTATTGGTCAGCAATCAAAAGGCAATCCATGACCAGCCTGGACAAATTTATCAAATCGTCATATCCCTATCGATACGCATCGCTAAAAAGCAAAACCATTTTCCTTCCGGGATTCCAGGGTCTTCCATTATACGAAGTAATTGTTTTTTTTAAGAACCAGGTGCAGAAGGTCGGCCTGAATGACCGGGCCCGGTCAATTGCGTTTAGTTTTTTGATGGCCATTCCAGCTGCGACAATCTTTCTATGTACACTCATACCCTATTTACCGGTTTCAAAAAAACTTACTTTTCAGCTTCTGCAGCTAACCAAAGAAATAACTCCGAATCAGAACACATTTTCACTGGTTTCAAACTTTCTCAATGACTTTTTAAACAAACAAAGGGGCGGCCTATTATCGATCGGACTGTTTGTGGCTTTATATTATGCTTCGAATGCGATGATTGGCCTGATGCGCTCTTTTAACAAATCACTTCCACCCCAGGCGCCTAAGAATTTTTTTGAAAACAGGCTGGTTGCCATTCAGCTTACCCTGGTAATGATACTTTTATTGATCGGCTGCATCGTGATCCTGGTTACGCAGGATGAATTATTAAGATATATATTCAAAGCTTTAAACGTGCACAGGAGATCGATGAAAGGCCTTGTCAAGTCTCTTCGATGGGTTGTGATCATTCCGCTGTTTTATTTTACAATCGCGTTTATTTATCGTCACGCGCCATCCATTCAGAAAAAATGGCGTCTGATTTCACCCGGCACTACGCTCGCAACCATCCTGATGATTTTGCTGACATTTCTTTTTTCTTTCTGGGTGAATAATTTCGGAACCTATAATAAAGTATATGGTTCTATTGGCACGATCCTGATTCTTATGATCGTGATTTATTTCAATGCAATGATTCTTTTAATTGGATTCGAATTGAATGTAAGTATCCATTCTCTAAAGGAAAAAGCACACCTGAGGAAGATCCATGAAGAAGAGAGCCTGAGGATAATCATCAAGTGATGCTTTTCTGTTTGAGCTTTAGGCGTTGGTACTCCAGTTTTTCCATAATGACTGCTGATCGGATTCGTTTATCCGGATTTTATCATAATGAGACGCTGACTGTTTCTGCCGGAATGCTTCATAAAGACTGACGGCACAAGCAACTGAAATGTTCAGTGAACGAATCATCCCGACCTGGGGAATCACAAAATTGCCATCAGCCAGTGCCCGGATTTCTTCGCTGACTCCATCATGTTCATTTCCGAAAATAAGAGCGACAGGATTGATAAAATCTATTTCATACAGGGATATAGCAGAAGAAGAAAGATGTGTAGTGAGAATGAGCGGGAATTTTTTTCTGAGTTCATTGAAGCAATGGTTTGCATCGGTATGCTCATGAATGGTTAACCATTTGGCTGCACTGCTGCTACTTCGGGCACCCCATTTTTTGTGCTTGGCGATTTTTGTGTTTAGTACATGAATATCCTGAATTCCAACCGCGTCGCAGGTACGCATGACCGCAGAAATATTATGGGGATCAAACACGTTTTCAAGTACTACTGTCACGTCCTGCTGACGTTTATTTAAAACATCCCTGAGCCTGCTTTCTCTTTCCGGAGTCATTATAGTTGACTATTACGTTTGGCGTTAAGCTTTTAAATATTCTTTCCCTGCAGCATCGGCACAAAGGAGAAATTATCAAATATTTCTTCATGAATTGCACCCGAAGTGTCTTTATAAATTCGAAGCATTTGCTGAATTTTTCCTTCACCAACCGGAATTACCATTTTGCCACCTGGTCTTAATTGTTCGAGTAGTTTTTCAGGAACAAACGGTGCCGCTGCTGTAACAATAATTTTGTCGAATGGTGCATAAGTGGGCAAGCCCTGATACCCATCTCCGTAAAAATACCGGATCGATGGGAAACCACGGAGGTAAGCAAACTGTTTGTTATGCTCGTACAACTGTTTTTGTCTTTCAATAGTGTAAACCTGCATACCCATGATAGCCAGAACGACTGCCTGGTAGGCGCTGCCCGTACCCACTTCAAGTACTTTTTCGTGAGGTTTTGCATCCAGCAATTGTGTCTGGTAAGCAACTGTATAGGGTTGAGAAATGGTCTGCCCTTCCTGAATGGGGAATGCTCTGTCTTCATAGGCAATCTGGTCAAACGCAGAATCGATAAAGTAATGCCTTGGTATTTCCATCATGGCTCTAAGAACCCGGTCGTCAGTAATACCTTTACTCAGGATTCCATCTACCAATTGTTTTCTAAGACCCTTATGTCTGTATGAATCGGACAACACCCTCATGGCTGCAAGATAATAGAAGAATTTTTTAGAATGCGTCTTTTCATTTGTAACTTTTGGGTTCAAAATTGGCCATCTCAAAATTCGCCTGCATGAAGAAAAACTCTTCCGTACTGCTTTGCCTGATGATGTTTGTGGAATATTTTATCTGGGGGTCCTGGTATGTTACCATGAGCACTTACATGGGGAATAACCTGCATTCTTCGGGCATTCAGATTGGCGCTGCCTACAGCGCACTGGCTATCGCAACCATGATTTCACCATTCATTGTGGGCCTGGTTGCAGACCGATATTTTGCTGCCCAGCGGATTATGGGCGTCCTTCATCTTCTTGGAGCTGTGCTTCTTTTCCTGGCTTCAACCGTTACCTTAAATACTCCATTCTACTGGATTATCCTGATTTATTCCCTTCTGTATATGCCTACAATTGCATTGTCGAACAGCATTGCCTTTTACCAGATGAGCGATCCGGGTAAACAGTTTCCCTGGATTCGTGTCTTTGGTACCCTTGGATGGATCGTTGCGGGGAAACTGATTGGTGTACTGGACTGGGAAAAAACAGGGCAGATTATCAATACATTTTATCTGGCCGCGGGGGCCTCTGCCTTACTGGGCATTTTCAGTTTTGTGCTGCCGAATACTCCTCCCAAGGCAGTTGCCAGCGAAACAACAGCTGCCAAAGCATTGGGAACTGAGGCCTTTGTATTGTTTAAAAATAAAGCTTATCTGATATTCTTTATCGCGGCTATTCTGGTATGTATCCCTCTTTCTTTTTATTATGGATTTGCCAACGCATTTTTAAATGAAATAGGTATGCAGGGAGCGGCGTCTAAAATGATCTATGGTCAGTTTTCGGAAGCGATATTTATTCTTGCCATTCCATTCCTGTTCAATCGAATCGGAGTAAAGAAGATGTTGATCATGGGGATGGTGGCCTGGATCTTACGTTATGTTTGCTTTGCATATGGAAATATTGATGCGAATCTTTGGATGCTATATGCAGGCATCATCCTGCATGGCGTTTGTTATGATTTCTTTTTTGTTACAGGTTATATGTACACGGAGAAAAAAGCAGGAGCCGCAATTAAGAACGCTGCCCAGGGTCTTTTTACTTTTGCCACTTACGGACTGGGTATGTTTATCGGAACATATTTCTCAGGATTCGTAGTTGACAATTATGCAAGTCCGGCAGGTCACAACTGGACCAGGATTTGGTTTGTCCCGGCCTATATTGCACTCGGAGTATTGATTTATTTTATTTTATTTTTCCGTGAAAAAAAATCAGTAGCCGGTGTGCCTGTTTCCGCTTAATTTTTTAATCAATAAATTGAATGTATGAGAATTGCTATGTTAGGGTCCGGTTTTATAGGCCGGTTTTATGCCGATTCACTACACGGCCAGCGAAGCCGCGACCGTATCATCAGTATTTATTCGAGGCGGGAGGAATCTGCCAAGAAATTTGCGTCTGACTACGGATGTCCTCATTGGACAATCAATATGGAAGAAGCGGTT
>DASXKM010000555.1:0-9637 GCA_036496825.1 Puia sp.
GAAGTCTGGATTTTTTTTACAAGAGCATTCAGCGGACCCGAAACGTTATAATCTGACAGATTTCCGATGGCAGCCAGCCCGTGTCGGATTTTCCCGGCAACACCGGTAACCAGTTTCCACTCCCGGTTCAGGCTTCTCGTGGTTTCAAAATTGGGGTGCGTTCGTATTGTCTCCTTAGAAGCCCCGCCTCTTGAGCGTATGACCAGTTTGTCGTGACCGCGCATCTTATAGACCGAAGCAGGCCCGAGCCTTCCGGTAAAATCGGTACCACTTATTATATTACCCATATTCCAAGTTTAGTGCGATTAATCATGAAATTTAGTATAAATTATACATAATGAGGAAAAAACTTACAAATAAGCTAGTTCTGTTACCGGTCTGCCTTATCTGTATCTTATCACTGGCTTATATCTGGTTTATGTCTGGCTTATTCTAAATTGAATGCACCTTTCTTTTGTTCATCCTAAAAGTTAGAAGGAGATGGACTCCCTGGTTTTATCTCAGGTCTGAAATCCTTTTTGCTTCTGAAAATTAATGAAATTTCATCAAATGAAAACGAATGAACTTTCATCAGAAACGAACCCTGGAACGCGTTTTTTGGATTACCTCTGAATCAAACCGGAAATGATATTTATGCTGAGTGCCAGGATTGCCGTATTAAAAGCAAACGAAAGCAATGCATGCAGCAAAACAACCCGCCGGATACGTTTGGATGTAATTTGTATATCTGACACCTGAAAAGTCATGCCAATCACAAAAGAAAAATAAGTAAAATCAAAATAATCCGGCGGTTCGTCTGATGGAAATATCAGACCCCCTTTATTATCTTTTTGGCTCGCCTTTTCATCGGATATCAGGTTATAATATAAATGCGTATAGCGGAAGGCGTAAATCGTGTGAATCAGGAACCAGGATAAAATAACGGAGAGGATCGCAAACCCGATATGAAAGGGAAAGGCCTTCGATTTGGAATCCGGCAGGATACGCATTAACAGGATCACGGCAAAAAGACTGATAAAGGATGCAAAAAGCACAAAAATGAAAATGACCGGCCGGCTGGAATCTTCCATTCCGGCGATCCGTTTTATTTCAGGGGGCCTGGCGGACAGAATCGTTATCCATAAAAGTACCAAAATCGCAAAGCAAAAGCTGCTCCAGACCAGTATAAAATGAATGCCCGGCGGCGTTCTGCGGGCAAGGAAGAAAACGATCAGAGCGGTGGCAAGACCGATCAGTAAACGTACGCGGGCGGGTATTTTATGAATCCGTTGGATGGCATTGTGAAATTTCATGATCGAAGTTTATGGATCCGGCAGTCAGCAAATATACGTCGTCGGTTGGCAGTTGATGTGGTTGACGGTTGACGGTTGACGGTTGGCGGATGGCAGTTGGCAGTTGGCCGGAATGGCTTTTTCGTTTCATCGATGAATAAAGTATTTTTATAAATACATCAATCTTTCAATTTGAAACAGATGGTTCGACTATTCAGAAGAATTTTCATTTTGCTTTCGCTGATCTTTTTTATAAATCATACACAGGCGCAATCCTATCCTTTTGCGAGAGATTTCGCCCAGGGCACTATTCAATTCCCGGATGGCAGTCAAAAAGCCGGACTGATCAAATGGTTTCCCGCACAGGAAGAGAAACTGGTGTTCAGGGAAAATGAAAAAGCACTCAAACAAAAATTCAGGCCTGAAGAACTGGCCGGTTTTCGGGTGGACAGCTTCAGATTCCATTCCATTTCCGGGTTTGAAGTATATGCAAATGACTTTGCGCTGCTCGGTAAAATGTCAAACATCAGCCATACATTCGGAAGGCTGCTTGACAGCGGCAAAGTAAATAGTTATCTGGTTTTTTACAGCGGATACAATGCGCTGGCCGGTTCGGTCCAGTCCTATCCAAATATATTATTTGAGAAAAAGAGCGACAGCGGAAATGTGTATGCCGCCTTTCCCGTGGCGATGCGGATGAAGGAGAAGAAATTTGAACAGATAAAAGACAGACTTCTTTTGTTTTTCACCGACTTCCCTGTGATTGCTGAGAAAATTAAATCTCTTCGTCCGGAGGATGGATTTACAGAAATTTTGAATCTGGTGAAAAAAATGGATGAATGAAACGCAGGACTATTTTATTTATCAGTATGGGACTATTGTCATTCTACATCATTCATGCGCAATCTGCCATGATAAACATAGATGCAAGGAAGACAATTTCCCTGGACGGAGAATGGCAAGCCATTATCGATCCGGCCGGTGCCGGCGACTGGCGTAAGATATGGGAAGAAAAAAAACCGGAAAAGAAAACGGACTTCGTAGAATATTCTTTTTCTGATGCATCCGATCTGCAGGTACCGGGCGATTTTAATACACAGCTGCCGGAACTCACTTATGAAGAAGGAACGGTCTGGTATAAAAAAGGGTTTCGATATTCCCTGAGTGCCGGAAAAAGATTGTTTCTGCATTTTGGTGCGGTGAATTATCTCGCCGATGTTTATTTAAACGGGAAAAAACTGGGTTCTCATGAAGGTGGTTTCACACCATTTCAATTTGAAATTACATCCGGTGTTCGGGCAGGAGACAACTCGATTGTTGTAAAAGTAAATAACCAGCGTCTGAAAAACGGCCTGCCGGGAATGGGATTCGACTGGTTTAATTATGGAGGTATTACCCGAAGCGTTCAATTGATTGAAACAGCCGGTTCTTTTATTGAAGATTATTTTATCCGGTTGAAAAAAAATTCTTCTTCTGAAGTAAAGGCCTGGATAAAAATAAACGGGAGCAATGCTTCGCAAAATATTCGTATCCGGATCCCCGAATTAAAATTGAATTACGCGACTCATTCCAACAACGACGGACTGGCGGCATTGGAATTTCATGCCGGATTCAGATTATGGTCGCCGCAAACGCCGACCCTTTACAAGGTGATTATTCAATCAGAAACCGATACCGTAACCGATGAAATTGGATTCAGGAATATTGAGGTGAGTGGCACAAAGATCTTATTGAATGGGAAACCAGTATTTTTAAAAGGAGTGAATATTCATGAAGAGTCGCCATTCAAAGCGCAAAGAGCCTATTCAGCAAAGGATGCAGATACTCTTTTGCGCTGGGCTAAGGAACTGGGATGTAACCTGGTCAGGCTGGCGCATTATCCCCACAATGAAAATATGGTAAGGAAGGCGGAGAAAATGGGACTGATGGTTTGGGATGAAATACCCGTGTATCAAAATATCGAATTCGCCGATCCCGCCGTTCCGAAAAAAATGGATCTGATGATGAGGGAGATGATCCGCAGGGACCGGAACCGTTGCGCTGTAATCATCTGGAGTTTATCAAATGAAACATCACCCTCGATACCCAATCGGAATCATGCCCTGGCAGAAATGGCGGATCATTGTCGCCTGCTTGATTCCAGCCGCCTGATCACATCTGTCATCAATAGCCAGCACTATGAAAACCAAACCATTCATGTATGGGATTCGTTATACAGAAAATTTGATTTCATCGCGATCAATGAATACCTGGGCTGGTATGTTCCCTGGCAGGGCTCACCGGCCAATACAAAATGGGAGCTGGCGTATCAGAAACCGGTCGTCATTTCTGAATTTGGCGGAGAAGCGAAATTCGGAAATAAAACAGGCCCTCCCGATGAAGCCAATTCCTGGAGAGAAGAATACCAGGAGCAGATTTATAAGGACCAGGTCAGCATGTTTAACACAACGCCCAATCTGGCTGGTGTTATTGCCTGGATCCTGGTTGACTATCGTTCGCCCGTGAGAATGCAGCCGGTATATCAAAACGGATATAACCGCAAGGGTTTATTATCAGAAAAGGGGGAGAAGAAAATGGCCTGGCAGGTGCTGAACAAATATTACAAAACTGCAGATAGTTTATTTCATGTTAATCAGTAACTGAGCTAAACAGATGAGATGAGAGAGGGCATGGTCGATTTGTACAGGTTATTCTTCATTTTTTAATTTGCCCGAATCGCTCTACATTTGCCGCCCGCCCGGGTGGCGAAATTGGTAGACGCACTGTGTTCAGGTCGCAGCATCCGCAAGGTTGTGCTGGTTCGAATCCAGTCCCGGGCACGAAAGTCTCTTTGTCGAAGGCAAAGGGGCTTTTTTATTTGGATGCGGGCAAATTTATTCGCCAAAGCAGACAAATAAAAAGCTCAATCCTGCGAAACAGGATGAGACCTTTGCATCGCCCCTCGTGGGAGTATCTGAACAGGAACTGTTAAACAGAGAAATGGCACATTGATTGAGAAGGTAAAAGAGAAATACAATCTTGCTGTAGAGGTGTACCCGAAGAAGTGGCTAAAGTGGTAGCATTCTTGTTAAGTGACGATGCATCTTATGTAAGCGGGCAAACCATTGCAATCGATGGCGGTCAATCGAATAGCTACCGAAATGTATAATGCATTTTACCAAGACGGTGATTGTTGCATTGAATGCACGCTTACTAAAACCAGATTAATTTTTAAAATAAAATTGACCAGAAATGCATAACTATACAACTGTTACCGACACGTTGAATACACTGAAAGAGGAAGGCTATACAATAGACTTCAACCTGAAACCAGATTGCTTAGAATGCAACTCACTTGATTTTAAATTATATCCGGATGATTTCGTCATCGATAAATTCTATCGCTTCGAAGGCGCCAGCAACCCGGATGATAGTTCGATCATTTACGCTATCTCTTCAAAAGATGGGCTAAAGGGCACATTGATGGATGCCTATGGTGTGTATGCGGATAGTTTAACCACAACAATGATAGATAAACTAAAAATAACGAGGTCTGTGTAGGTATTTATTCATTTCGTCGGGTGCTCCTGTTTACAAAGTTCATTACCTCATTGTTACTTTAACTAATAGTACCGGCTCATCATGTCGCGAACAATACCGTCGTGTTGTGGCGAAGTTTTTAGTATAGCAATCCCATAGTCCATTGCCCCCGGAAAATAATCATAATGCTCAGTGAAATATGAGCCAAGTAAAATCTCTCGTCTAAGCGATGTAAATTCGTTCGGCGGCAACCAGATCAGGACAGGTCTCCAGGTTGCTAAGATCTTGTCACCATAACCATGAAATGCTATTTCGCGGTTTTGGAGGCCGGAAAGGTCGAGAATCGTAAAGCGTGGAAATTGAACAGACAATAATCCATTTTCTGTAGCCGCGATTGTTGAGTTTTCAGGGAGACTACTAAGAATTGTTTGCATCGCCTGCAACACAAGTTTGTAGTCAGTAAATCTTATTGGCAATTTTTCTCTTAATGAATGCGGTAGTGGGTAAAGTGCTGCATCCGCTTTTGCTCTTTGTTTCATCCAATCACCATAGACAGGCGCACCAAAATTAAGCATGATCAGAAAAATGCCGAATGTCAGCGGCAAAAGCATTTTTCTGAGGCTTATATGGACTTCTTTCATTTCTGAAAATCCGTAACATGTTCCAATAACAAAAAAAGGCATGGATGGAAGATAGTAACGCGCGTGAAAACCCATCATTTGGTTTATCGACAAATAGTAAACCATGGTAATAGCTAAGGGAATACCAAAAACGAGAAATTTCCTCAGGGCTTTTCCGGTACGGAAAATTAACAACCCAATAAATAGCAGACCAAAGTTGAACAGAAAGTCAAAGCTATACTGTATTCCATTCCAGGAAGCAGCTCCCAGATAACCCCGATAATAACCCTGTTTCTTGACGAAATATGGCAAAGGAAACGGATTGCCAAAGTATAGTTTTTTGACGATCGTATCTGCTGTGAAAAACAAAAGAAGTAATGAAAAATATGTAATGATCAGCCTGACGGATTTGCGACTTTCTATGAACATCAATAGGGGTAACAAGA
Source organism: Puia sp. (assembly GCA_036496825.1). Taxonomy (GTDB): domain Bacteria; phylum Bacteroidota; class Bacteroidia; order Chitinophagales; family Chitinophagaceae; genus Puia. The sequence goes on from DASXKM010000555.1 coordinate 5,857, forward strand.
AAGAATATAAGCCGCAATCAGGACGTACCAGAAAAATAAAATAGGAGAAGAAGGCAGATACAACCACCCTGTTGTTTGTCTGTTTCTGATTTAGCAGCAACAAGTAATAAATCATCAGAACATTAAAAAACATTGAAAAAGTCGTATCCATACCGGTAATAACATTCAAAGCCAGTACGGGTGCAAAGGCAAGTGTGCCCACATAAACGTCAATCAACCATGGATGTTGACCCATGGATTTGCCGAGCAGTAGCCTGATAACCCTGGCCATCATTGCAAGAGACGCCATGGCCCAGCATAACGAACTGAGTAAGAGCATTGTTGATAAACCAAACAACCTGTCTAGGTGAATTACCTGCAAAAGAGCAATGAAGAAGGTGAAAGATATATTGGTGCATCCGTATGTATGTTCATTTGCATTCCATCCATATGTGCCATAATTTATCAGGTTTGTAGCATATCGCACAAACATATACGCGTCATCAAAATAAAGACCCTCCCGGGCTCTGAGATATGTAAGGAAAAACAGATACGCAAAGGCAGCAATCATTAAAAACCACGCAAATGTTTTCGATTTAAATATGTCCCGTAATTCAAACCGACTTGTCTCATTTGCAAGCATTATGGATAATTTTATTCTATTGGAAAACCATTGTTAGCTCAAGGATGACCTGGTTCCCGGCCGGAAAAAATTTAAAAACTATTTCAGCGTATGCCACCGGAGTGGAATTGCTTACCAACGGCCAGGGATCCCTAAAAACCGAAGGATTCTCTGGAAAATCGGGGTAATTTAAAAAATTTTCAGACCCTCGCAAGCATATTTATTGATCTGATCGTCCAAGCTGATAAAAGTGAACTTGTTTCGTATCGCCTGCCAGATTACATTCGGTCAAAGTGTCTTTGTGGTACATGCCCTCCAACAAATGAAAACTGCTGCTGTCAGTATATGCTTATCTTGTCAACTTGACAAAATAAAAAGGCAATGTAATATTTTCCCTCGTCCGTAGATCTTCTTAAAAGGATAGGGGCACATTTTGTAACGTGTATATTGGTTAAACATGGCTGTCGAAAAAATATCTATCGAATGTTTTATTGAATACATAAAAAAAAATCCTGTGCTGGATGTACGCAGTCCGGGAGAATTTACTCATGCGCATATTCCCTGTGCGCACAGTTTGCCATTGTTTACCGATGACGAAAGAAAGATCATCGGCACAGCTTATAAGCAGGAGAGCCGGGAGAAAGCCATCAAGATTGGTCTGCAATATTTTGGTACGCGGATGGTGCAGATTGTTGAAACCGTTGAGCCATTAACGGAATCTTCAAAGAAAGAGCCAGAGGTTGGACACGGGAAGACGGTGCTGGTGCACTGCTGGCGGGGCGGTATGCGCAGTGAAGCAGTCGCGTGGCTGTTGGATTTGTATGGGTTTAAGGTGCTTACGCTTTCAGGCGGCTATAAAGTTTTTAGAAGATGGGTATTGCAACAGTTTGAAAAGTCATATTCCTTTCAGGTGATCGGAGGTTATACGGGTAGTGGAAAAACAGATATGCTGCAGCATCTGAAAGCGACGGGCGAAACGATCATTGACCTTGAAGAGCTTGCATGCCATAAAGGATCTGCGTTTGGGAATCTGGAAAGTTCAAAACAACCTTCGCAGGAGCTTTTTGAAAACATGCTGGCGCTAGCGCTATATAAGGCAAGATGCAAACAACAAACTATTTGGATAGAGGATGAAAGCCAGCGCATAGGTGATGTAAACATTCCGGCGAAATTGTATAGATCCAAGCAATCCGGGCCAGTCTATTTTATTGATGTGCCGTTTGAAGAGCGACTGAAATTTATCACAAGCCAATATGGCAAATTTGAAAAGGAGCATTTGATAAATGCAATCGTGCGCATTAACAGGAGACTGGGCTCTCTTGAAACAAAAAGAGCTATTAACTATTTGGTTGAGGATGACATAGAAAACTGTTTTGCTATTTTGTTGAGATATTACGATAAATACTACGAAAAAAGTTTATCGGACTTATGCGAAAATACGAAACGACAAATTTATAAGATTCATAGCCCGGATGTGAACGCTGAAACCAACGCACAACTTTTATTAAAGACATCTTACAATATTTTGGAACAATGAATGCTGTAAACACGTTAGAAACCAGACTTACACAGTACTCGCACGGTGCAGGTTGTGGCTGTAAAATATCGCCTAAAGTGCTCGACGAAATACTCACCAGTAATTTTGTGATGCCAGATGACAATCAATTAATTGTAGGTAACCACAGCAAAGATGATGCGGCCGTATATGATTTGGGAAACGGCACTGCGCTCATTTCCACCACGGATTTTTTTATGCCTATTGTTGATGATGCTTTTGATTTTGGCCGTATTGCTTCTGCCAACGCCATCAGCGATGTGTATGCTATGGGAGGGAGGCCCATTTTGGCTATTGCCATTCTTGGGTGGCCCGTTCATGCATTGCCTGCTGCGGTGGCAAAGCGTGTGATTGAAGGCAGCCGCGCTGTCTGCAAAGAAGCCGGCATCCATCTGGCAGGCGGCCACAGCATTGATTCCCCCGAACCGATCTTTGGATTGGCAGTGAATGGGTTGGTTGATATCGGCCATATCAAACAAAACAACACGGCGCGGGAGGGAGATATATTGTTTCTCACTAAAAAATTGGGAGTGGGCATTTTAACGACCGCAGAAAAAAGAGGATTGCTGAAGGAACCGCACAGGCAGTTAGCGCCGCAACAGATGATGCAACTCAATAAGGTTGGGGAAGCACTCGGTAAAATCAATAACGTGCATGCTATGACTGATGTTACCGGCTTCGGCTTGCTGGGTCATCTTACTGAAATGGCAGAAGGCAGTGGCTTAAGCGCAGTGCTGGGTTTTAGGAATATCCCTTTGATTACATCGGAACTTAAAGAATATATCAACATGAATTGTGTGCCTGGCGGAACGTCCAGGAACTGGGATAGCTATGGAGAAAAAATTTCAATTGACCAGGATATCGATGAAGTCTACGCAAAAGCGCTTTTGGCTGATCCGCAAACAAGTGGCGGCTTATTGATTGCAGTGGCACCCGATTCCGCGCAGGAAATGAAGGACTTGCTTCTTGCGCATAAGTTGTGCGCGGATTCCATAGGGCAGATTGCATCAAAACAAAAAAAGATTGTGTTGGTGCAAAATTACCTTTAGAACAAAACCACAAAACGCATCATACTACCAAACAGTTGCCAATCCCTGAGCAGGCAGATAAGTTGGTCGCCACATTTTTAGGGTTAAACGGATATTTGAAATTCAAACGCTCTGCTCTTGTAAAGTCCCGGGCACGAAACCTTTCCAACGAAGTTGGAGAGGTTTTTTTATTCGTGAGCGTTGAATGCCAGAATCAGACATTTGATTTATATGCAGCCAAAAATGAAAAAAGCCATCCGCGACCCATCTGAAACATAATCAGGCCACCCAGCTCAACAAAATTCCAATAAGAGGCAATCACGCAAAAGAATAATTGATTTATACTAAAATTCTTCAATTAGCCGGCTTTATCATTAGAAATTGCAATTCTTCCTTTTTGATATCGCAGCAATCAATTAGTCTATCACAGGAACCCAACATAACTTTAATTCATCAAACAGGGAACATGAACTCAACTTCATTTTCCGCTCTGCTTCTCATTTTTATCTTTTTGAAATATTGGCTCGCAGAAAAACCGGTATGTTCTTCCTGCTCATGGAGTAGGAGAAGAATGGGTTTATTATTACAGTGCTCCAA
>DASXKM010000556.1:0-3725 GCA_036496825.1 Puia sp.
ATCCATTAGCGACTTCGATTGTCTTTATGAGTGGCATGAATCTAGGGGTTGAATTGTATTTTATTCTGAACGGCATTTTGGCTGTTTTTTTTCTTCCGCAGATCAGTCAAATGTTATTTTCCCTGGGTCTTTCCATGGTAAGTTATTTTGTGCTTGTGGTCATTAATAAAGAATACACCTACCAGCTGCATACTTCCAATTTCTTCTTATACCTATTCAATCAGGTGACTGCTATTGTTTTTATTTTTTACGCGCTCTTCCTGATTAAAAAAGAAAACAATCTTTATCAGTTTGGTATTCTTTCCACCAATAAAGCCCTGCAGGAGAAGAATGACAAGATTGAAAAGCAAAAAGCCGAGATAGAACAAAAAGCGGCGGAATTAAGTGAATTGAATTCATTAAAAAACAAGCTGTTTTCGGTGATATCACATGATATGAAAACACCTATGTACGCGCTCCGAAATCTGTTCCGCAGTATGCAGCAGATGGATATGAGCGGGAGAGAGATCAAGTCGATCATCCCTGATGTTGTCAGCGATTTGAATTATACAACGGGCCTTATGGAAAATCTCCTGCACTGGGCAAAAAGTCAAATGAATTCTGCCAATGTTTCACCGGATGAATTATGTATGGTAGATGTTACAAATGAAACCATTCATGTTCACCAACTCCAGTCAACAACAAAAAAAATTTCGATCATCCGGGAGATGGAAGATTCGCCGGTGGTATTTGCCGACCGGGATATGGTGACCCTGGTACTCAGAAACCTGCTTTCCAATGCTATCAAGTTTACGCCTGAGAATGGCAAGATTATTATCCGTTTGAAAGCTGAATCTAATTTCTGCCGGGTCTCTGTAATAGACAATGGAATCGGAATGGATCGCGATTCGCTGGCAAGAATACAGGATAATTCTTATTATAGCACAAACGGGACCGCCAAGGAAAGCGGTACGGGACTTGGACTTATGCTATGCCGGGAATTTCTTTCTAAAAACGGAGGATCACTGTTAATAGAAAGCGAACCAGGGAAAGGTAGTTCGTTCTCATTCACTCTTCCTATAGTCGAAAGGTTATGACAGCGCACAATGGCAGAAGATCAGTTGTTTGTTTATTTTGCACGCAGATACTGTAAGGGCCAATCAAGGTCTTTACCAAGCTCTTTTGCAGCCGTCAGGGGAAAGTAAGGACGGCGTAATGATTCCCTTGCAATCAGGACCATATCTGCTTTACCGGATTCAATTATTTCATTTGCCTGAGACGCGGTTGTAATCAATCCCACGGCCCCCGTCATCACGCCGGTTTCTTTTTTGATTGTTTCCGCAAATGGCACCTGGTATCCAGGCACCAGCGGAATCCGGACATTCGGAATCAGACCTCCGGAAGAACAGTCAATGAGATCAACACCCATTTGCTTTACCATAGCCGACAAACGCACAGATGAAGCAATATCCCATCCATCCGGGGAATAATCTGTGCATGAAATGCGCAGAAAAAGAGGATGTTTCTCCGGCCAGACGGTTCGGATATGGCTGATTATTTCTATCACAAAGCGTATTCTGTTGTCAAAACTACCTCCATACTCGTCGGTGCGCTGATTGCTCAGCGGAGAAAGAAAACTGTTGATCAGATAACCATGGGCTCCGTGTATTTCGATGACCTCGAAGCCGGCGTCCAGTGCCCGAATTGCGGACGACTTAAAAGCACTTATTATCTGTGTGATATCTTGCTTTAACATGGCTTCAGGGAAAGTATATCCTTCGTTGAAGGGGATTGCGGATGGGGCCTGTGTAATCCAGCCATCATCCGATTCTTCTAAACGTTTTCCACCTTTCCAGGGTGAACTCATGCTGGCTTTTCTGCCAGCATGTGCCAATTGAATTCCTGGAACTGAGCCCTGTTTTTTAATAAAACCGGTTATTCTTTGCAGCGGTTCAATTTGTTCATCTTTCCATAATCCCATATCGTCGGGTGAGATCCGACCACGCTTTGTAACTGCCGTCGCCTCCTGAATGACGAGAGCAGCACCGCCCAATGCACGGGAACCTAAATGGACCAGATGCCAGTCGTTTGCAAATCCATCAACAGATGAATACTGACACATAGGAGATATGGCGATTCGGTTTTTAAATTGTACAGAACGGATTTTCAGTAGGTCAAACAACATGTTAAAAATTATTTTTCAGATTCTTTTTTCAACTCCAGAAAAGTCTTTCCCAAACACTGAATGAGATCCGTAGGCAGCATTGCTTCTTCCGAATAGAGGCCCGCTGCAATATCACCTGCGTATCCGTGGATATAAACACCGAGCTCTGCAGCAGCGGGTGCGGCGTATCCTTGTGCAAGCAAAGCGGTTATAATGCCCGTCAACACATCCCCGCTGCCGCCCTTTGCCATACCGGGATTTCCACTTGTATTAAATGAAATATTGCCGTCCGGAAAAAATATTCCGGTAAAATGCCCTTTCAAAACAACGATGATTTTTTGGCGGACAGCAAGCTGTCTGGCTTTTTCAAATCTTGCAAAATCGTTTTCGCTGTTCCCGGATAAGCGATCAAATTCTTTTGGATGGGGTGTAATGATTGTAGATTGTTTCAGGGACAACAGAAGTTCCGAAGATTTGCTGATTATATTAAGTGCATCAGCATCCAGAACCAGCGGATGTTCAAAAGAATTTATAAAATTCCTGACCATATTGGCTGTATCATCTGCTGTTCCTATTCCCGGTCCCAATCCCGCAGCCTGATAAGTATTGAGTTTCGCGGGACAGGTTGTCAGCAGAAATTCATTATCATCAACCATTACCATTGCTTCCGGCACTGAAGTCTGCATAATTTCATATCCGCAGGTTGGTAAAAATGATGTCAGCAAACCAACGCCGGAAGATAGACATGCTTTGGTTGCCAGAACTGCCGCGCCGATTTTACCATAACTTCCCGCAAGAATCAGGGCATGTCCGAAATTTCCTTTGTTTGCAAAGGGATTCCTGGGTTTAAAAAGCGATACTGCTTTGTTTTTGTCGAATACTGAATAAGGTGAATGGAATCCGGAAAGAAAAGATTCGAGCGATTTCATTATGCGAAGTTAAGAAGATCGCCAAAAGCTTTGGGTCTAAAACCTAACTGCAACTGGTAAGCGCCGACTGACATAAATCAATCATCAACTGTTTTAAGGTTTTTTGTTTTCGCCACCGCGGCCTTCGGGATCATTGTCAGGCTCCTCAAAGTTTTCGTGACTCTGTTGGTAATTACCAAAAACATCACAAAGCTTTTTGGAAGCATATACTCTTTTGTTGTCATTATTGCAAAGTGCAATAATCGTGGCGTTTTCTTCCATCATTCGGATAAATACCGTACGGTTTCCATGCCACCATCCGTTATGATAAATTAATTTTTTGCCGTATGGGTAAACAATCATTCGCCACCCAAGGCCGTAATTCCGCTTACCCCTTTTTTCATTACTATAAGGCGTATAAGCGCTGTCAAGTGTAGATTCCTTAAACATGATGCCTCCACGTAAAGCTGCGTCCCATTTGAGCATATCTTCCGGTGTACTATAAATATTTTTATCGCCGTAAACCAAATCAAGGTATTCTGTCGGATAGGCTCTGCCGCTAAGTCTGTAGGATCTGGTAGCCCTGACGGAATCCTGATTGCCATATACATAAGTATCCTGCATTTGTAAGGGCTGAAAGAAAGTTTTTGTGAGAAATTCGTTATAAGTTTCAC
>DASXKM010000557.1:0-3174 GCA_036496825.1 Puia sp.
CCACACAGAAAAGATTCTTGCAATCGTGGGCCTGACTCCATTTATTTAACGGAGAATTTTTCGGATCATTTCCCATCCTGACCGTTCCTGCTTCGTGAATAATATTTCCTGGCGCATGTAATCCATAGTTATTATGTTTCCCGTCATCACCACCCCAGGTAATTTTTGCCCCCATGGAATCAAGGATCTCAGCAAAGGTCTGCTTCATGTGTTTGGCCTGATTGATTTCAAAATCGGTATAAGAGGTATTAAAACGCAGGACCGGGATGCCGTATTTATCGACCACGTTTGGATCTATTTCACAAAGACTATCCCTTCTCGCAATGGCTTCTCCCCGACCGGCCATTCCGATATGAGCGCCGAAGAAATACCGGTAGTCTTCTTTTAGCGAAGCGCCGTATCCGCCAGCTTCCTTTTGCTTTCCGAATATCTTGAAATCACCATTCAGTCTTTGAATATCCCAGTTGAATCCATATAGCGGCATGTCGAATCCACCGCCATATTCAATATGATAGCCTCTCGGAAAATCCAGTTTTTTATTGTCAAGCCACCAGGGGCTGTATACATGCATACCACCCACGCCATCTTCATTATATCGTTTCCTGTTGAAAAGTTCGGGAATAATGCCACCCATATCCGCACCGGTTGAATCATGCAGATACCTTCCTACGGCATCGCTGTTATTGGCCAGTCCGTTGGGATGTCTGGGAGATTTTGAATTCAGCAATAGTCTGGCACTTTCACAGGCACTGGCGGCCAGGACAACTGTCCTTCCAAACACCTGATACTCCTGCATCTCTTCTTTATTTACATAGGAGACACCGGTAGCTGCCCCGTCCTTGTCAGTTAAAACTTCGCGGGCCATGGCGTTTGTGACAAGATCAATATTTCCTGTTTGCAATGCCGGTATGACCAGGCAGGATGAGGCCGAAAAATCTCCGTATACCTTACAGCTGCGGCCGCATTGGGCACAGAAAAAACAGGCGCCTCTTTCCTTATTGATTTGCTTGGTTAGTATGGAAAGCCTGGAAGGAATTACGGGCACGTTTACACGTTTGCCCGCATTTTTTATAAAAAGTTCATGTAGTCGAGGTTTTGGGGGCGGAAGAAAGATTCCATCCGGATCGTTATATAACCCTTCGTTCGTACCAAATACGCCCAACATCTGGTCGATCTTGTCATAATAAGGCTTCACGTCATCATACCCGATCGGCCAGTCATCTCCGAGACCGTCAATACTTTTTCTTTTAAAATCCAGGGGGCCAAATCTTAATGAAATTCTGCCCCAGTGATTCGTTCTTCCCCCCAGCATTCGGGCCCGCCACCATTCCCATTTCGTATCACCGACATGCGTATATGGTTCTCCGTCGATCTCCCAGCCCCAGTAACACCCGTCAAAGTCTCCGAAGGGTCTGAATTTAGTGCTTGCGCCACGTCTGGGAGATTCCCAGGGATTTTTTAATTGGTTGGAATCTTTTTTCGGATCAAACATGGGCCCGGCTTCAATAAGACAAACCTTCAGGCCGGCATGTGCGAGCACATAAGCTGCCATGCCGCCGCCTGCTCCGGATCCGACAATTACAGCGTCATATTTTTTTGATTGCTTTCGAATTTGGAGATCTCCCATATTATCAGTTCGATTATTAATATTATAAAAAGAATAAATTTAATGGATATAAATCACAATTATACAACCCCGATGGAGGATCATTTCACAGTCTGATCACAGGCTGTGAATTTTTTTTTAGAAAAGTGGCGATGATCAAATGCTATTTTTTGATTTCTGTTGGTTTCTGATTTCTTCGGGGTTTCTTCGTGTTTCGTTCAGGATTCCTTCGTGGTTTCTTCGGGAGTTCTTCGGGGGTTCCCGCAGAAAACCCGAAGGTTTCCCGAAGAACTCCCGAAGAACTTCCGAAATAAACCTGAATGAATCCAGAATGAATATGGAAGGAAACTGGAACAAACTCCGAAGGATCAAGTCCCTGAACGATGTGCCTGGCCGCGGCCATCTCATCAAACCCAGGGTGTCAGACGGTTCAGCCATTTGATTTAACTTGCTGAAAATTATACAATGAGATCATCAGCCGTGTACATTATTTCTGCGGTCCGGACACCGATAGGAAGTTTTGGTGGAACATTGAAGGACCTTCCGGCGACACGCCTGGGTGCAATGGCCATCCGCGAAGCAATGCTCAGAACCGGCGTGCCGGTAGAGGAAGTAAATGATGTTTTGATGGGTTCGGTGTTACAGGCTAACCTCGGACAGGCACCGGCAAGGCAGGCGGCAAAATTTGCCGGTCTTCCGGATAATGTAAACTGCACTACGATCAACAAAGTGTGCGCGAGCGGAATGAAGTCAATTGCGATTGGCGCACAGAACATATTATTGGGAGATTCGGACTTTGTGGTGGCTGGTGGCATGGAAAATATGAGCAGCGTTCCGTTTTACGCAGACCAGATGCGATGGGGGAATAAATATGGAAATAGTCTCCTCATTGATGGACTCGCGAAAGATGGGCTTACTGATGTTTATGATGGAAAAGCCATGGGAAATGCAGCGGAGCTATGTGCTTCTACCTGCGGTATCAGTCGCGAAACTCAGGATGCATTTGCAATCGAAAGTTACGGCAGAGCACAGACGGCGTGGAAAACAGGTAAGTTTAAAGACGAAGTATTTGCGATTGATATACTAAAAAAAGGGGAGACCATTCGATTTGAGCAGGATGAAGAACCTTTCAATGTAAAATTTGAAAAAATTCCATTGTTGAAATCTGCCTTCCAGAAAGATGGAACGGTCACTGCAGCAAATGCAAGTTCAATGAATGACGGTGCAGCAGCAATGATATTAGTGAGTGAAGAAAAATTGAAACAGCTTGGTTTGAAACCGCTGGCCAGAATAGTGTCTTATGCAGATGCAGAACAATCACCCGAATGGTTTACAACATCTCCTGCTATCGCTGTTCCGCGGGCCGTGCAAAAGGCCGGTTTGAAAATGGACGAAATCAGTTACTGGGAATTAAACGAAGCATTTTCAGTGGTGGGAATTGAAAACAGCAGGCGTTTGCAATTAGATCCGTCGAAAGTAAATATTCATGGAGGTGCCGTTGCACTTGGTCATCCGCTGGGCTGCAGCGGAGCCAGGATAATGGTGACCTTGCTATATATTTTAAGAAA
>DASXKM010000558.1:0-5422 GCA_036496825.1 Puia sp.
GCATCGGTGGATTCAATCAGACGGGGCCTGGGTTTTTCTTCCCATGCCTTCTTATTCGGTCCGTGATATACCAGCGCTTTCATTTTGTCTCATTTTTCCCAAAACTATCACTAAGCCGGCACCGGGAGGAAAACAACAATCATCCTTCGAGGTGATGTTAGTCATCAATTGCCCCCCGGAGGGCTTTTATGTTTGTATAAAGTTTACCGAATGAAACCCCATAATCCAAATAAGGGAAACGCGATCATGTTTCATCCGCATCAAACCGATGAAAAAAATCCGGACATCTTTCTGAATGTGGACCTGGTCACAAAACCAGCGTCAAAAAAATATACATCGAAAAAAAACTGTAAAAATTGTTGTGATCAATGCAGAGCGAAAGAAAAAAAAGCGAACCGGGAACATCCACCGCTTCTTTGATAAATAAAAAACTGAATACAGGAAGGGTGAAAAAAATGCAACCCGTTTTAAAGGAAAGGAAGAATCAGCTTATCATGAGATTATCGAACACCATGCAGCGTATGATCAGATCCATTCAGAGGGATTTTCACGAAGCTTATCCTTATTTAAAAATAGTAGTGGACAATAAAGATGCCATGGATATCCCCATGGACAGCCTGACTGATAATGATAAAATGCCGCCATCGGTAAATATAAACAGAGACAGAACGGTTGCCGAAGTGGAGAAAAATTGCAGGGAGATTTTCGGGCTTCCTGTTCACATTTTCAGAAAATCTTCCAATGTATGGGTAGCAACATCCTATACTGCTCACTGGACACTTGAAAAACAAAACAGGGAAGGTGAACAAATCAGTAAACTTTTCCCGGGAACCATTTAAATAAAAAAAATAATATGGAAAATGATCCTTTAAAAGAAACCTTCAGGCCCAAAGGTGCTATTGCTTTTTTTGTCATGCTGATGCTGTTGGGAATACTCATCTGGGAAGGAATTTATTATATCATGTTGCAAAGAAATTAAAACATACTGTATGGACAAATATGAAAAGAAAATACTTGCTATCACCGGTGGTGTCATTATGCTGTTTCTTTTTTCCCTTTTATATGCCAAAGTGAGCCGCCGAATTGATCTCCCCGAATGCACACCTTATAGTAAAATTTATAACGAACCCAAAGTGGTAAAACTGGACAAAGATCTTTACCAGGTTTTTGTGGTTGCCCAGATGTGGCAATTCCAGCCGGAAGAAATATATATTCAGACGGGCTCGACAGTTGATTTTTATCTCACATCGAAAGATGTGGTTCATGGTTTCAACATTTTTGAAAAAAATGTAAACCTGATGGCGGTATATGGAGGAATCAATAAAATGACCGTACGTTTTGATGAACCTGGTACCTATCATATCGTATGTCATGAATATTGCGGAATCGGACATCATAATATGGAAGCCAGTATTGTCGTCAACTCAAAAGGTGCCAAATAACCCTCAAAAGTCATTCGCTCATGCAAATCAGCCGATCATTAAAAAACGTCATTCTCATTGAATTATTCGTTCCCATTACGCTGCTCATTCTCGGAATTTATCATGGTCTGATGCAGACTATTTACCGGAGTGGGGCGATTCATCAAACCTCAGCGGCGCATCTGGACTACTACCAGGGGCTGACCCTGCATGGTGTGATCAATGCCCTGGTGCTGACAAGTTTTTTTGCCGTGGCTTTCGGGCATGCCACGATGGCTTTTTATTTAAAAAGAGAACCGAATAAATTTGTCAGCTGGCTTTCGCTTATCCTTATGGTGACGGGCACTTTGCTCGCAGCCTGGGCCATGCTGGCAGGCAAGGCCTCTGTATTATATACTTTTTACCCACCCTTAAAAGCCCATCCGCTATTTTACGTGGGCGCGGCATTATTATTAGTCGGTTCGTGGGTGCCTTTATTTAACTGGGGTGTTTTATACAGCCGCTGGAGAAAAGAACATCCTGATCAGAAAATGCCGTTGGCTGTGCTGGGTACACTGGTCAATTTTACTGTCTGGTTTGTGTGCACCCTGGCCGTGGCGTATGAAGTCGTTGTACTATTATTACCCTGGTCAATGGGAATAACCAGTGGGGTCAATGTAACCCTGGCGCGTACCTTATTCTGGTTTTTCGGTCATGCGCTTGTATATTTCTGGCTGCTCCCGGCATATATTATGTATTATACCGTGCTGCCCAAAGTGGCCGGAGGAAAACTATATTCTGATCTGGCAGGCCGCATCGGGTTTTTTCTTTTTTTAATATTGTCAATCCCCGTAGGCGTGCATCATCAGTTTAGTGATCCCAATATCGAACGGGGTACCAAATTATTTCAGTCCCTGCTCACTTTTGCTGTGGTTGTACCCAGTTGTATAACCGCATTTACGATTGCAGCATCTCTCGAATATGCCGGAAAGAAAAGAGGCAGCAAAGGACTCTTTGGATGGATGAAAAAACTGCCCTACCTGGATTCAAACAATTATCTGTTTGCTTATCTGATATGCGGACTCATTCTTTTTATTTTCGGCGGGTTGACGGGCATTGTAAACGCCTCCTATCAGCTCAATTCGGTTGTTCATAATACCGCCTGGCTGCCCGGACATTTTCATATGACGGTCGGAGGTCCGGTATTCCTTGCTATTATCGGAATGAGTACTTATTTAGCTTCGACGCTGACGGGCAGGAAAGTTTTTTTACCGCGCCTGAACGTGATTATTCCTTATTTATGGGTGATCGGGATTCTGATTTTTTCAACCGGTCTCATGTGGGGCGGTTTGATCGGCGAACCCAGAAGAACCAATCTTGGTATGACCTATCTGAATCCGGCCAGTTCGCAATATCATCCGCAATGGGTGCCCACGACGATGCTGGCCCTGGCGGGTGGTATCATCATGACTTTTGCCGGTCTTTTATTTTTCATTGTTTTTTTCGGAACAGTGTTCAGCAAGAAAACAATACCGGCCCAACTCATCTTTCCGGAAACTACTGCTTATCACGACGAAAAGAGAATCGCATTTCTGGACTCCTTTAAACCATGGTTTGCGATTATGCTGATCACGATTTTGTTTGCTTATATACCTGCGATGTATCAGGCGATCCGGAATTCAGGAGCCGATGCGCCGACTTTTCTGCCTTACAACCCGTCGCCGGGTTCAAAATAATAGATATGAAAACGACAAAGTATTTTAGATCCGTTTGGTTTATTACAATCCTGATCATCGTTTTTCCACTGATCATTTATGCGGTGGTCAACCGATATAAAAACCGGTTCGAAGCATTGCCTGTTTTCCCGGAGAATTCGGTATTCGCCAAAACGGGTTTCAATACATCCTATGCACAACTGGAATTTTATAATCAGGAAGCCAGGATCATTTCCTTTGATAAACTGAATCAAAAAATCATCCTCGTCAATTTCTTTTTTACTCATTGCCCGGGTATTTGCCTGAAGATGATGACCAATGAAAAAAAATTGCAACAAATATTATCACGTGACACAGATATCTGCTTCCTTTCTTTTTCCGTTGATCCGAATCACGATAGTATACCTGTTCTGGCGCGGTACGCACGATTACTGGATATTGGGAACGACCAATGGCATTTGATGACTGGCGACAAAAGAACCATTTACCAGCTGGCCAGGAAGAAATTCAACCTTTCAGCAACAGAAGGCGACGGCGGCCCGGAGGACTTTATTCATAGTGATCAATTGGTGCTTCTCGATCAGAAAAGGCAGATCAGGGGATATTATAATGGAACGGATCCCGAAACGATCAGTCAATTATTAACCGATATTAAAAAACTTGAAAATGAAAAATAATAATTTATTACACGACGTACTGGCAAACATTTCAATTACCGACTATTGGTTTTTTGGAGCCTATATCAGCCTGGTCGTTATCCTGGCTTTTTGCCTGTTGGCAGCCGTTAAGATAAAAGAAATACAACGCAGACAAAAAGCAGGAAGCGGAATGGTTAAAATTAATAACCGGATCGATCCGTCAATCGGTAATGAACCGAATCAGAAAAAAGCGGTTTGAATTATCTAAAAGGGAAGATTTCTCAATTTGGCCTCATTGAGGATCCGGATTTTGCCGGGTAAAAGTTCGATCAGTTTTTCATCCTTAAAATCTGATAACGTACGGATAAGTGATTCTTTGGCTACCCCGGTTACCTGGGCGAGGTTTTCTCTGGATATATGAAATATTTCCTTTTCATCATGTTCACTCCGGAATTTGTCAAAAATCTGCAATAGTCCGTAAGCAACTTTCCTTCGGAGGGAATTATAGGCCAGGTTTACCAGCTGTTCTTCTGTTTGAGAAACATTTTTTGAAATGATTTGAAGAAACTGTCTGGTAATGTGAAGATCTTCCGATATTAATTTGATGAATTCATCTCTCGGTATCAGCATCAACCGGGCATCTTCCAGAATCTCTGCCGTTTCCGCGTAATTCAATCCTTCCAGTATGGGGGTGTAGCCTAAAAAATCACCGGGTCCGAATATATGCGTGATCAATTCCTTTCCGTCATGACTGGTTTTAGCGGTTTTCACTTTGCCCTCCAGTATATAAAATACTCTTTTCGGCCGCTGTCCCGCGGAATACAAAATCTGTCTGCTTTTGAAATCAGCAATATCACGCGTATCGGACAAAAGTTCCGTCCGGGATTGATTGTCTGGTTCAGCACCAGCAGTAAGCTGTGCCAGGGCTGAGGATAATTTGACTTTCAGAAAATCCGACTTCTTCAGGCGCCTTTCGATTGCAGATAAAAGTTCAATGCCCTCGAATGGTTTTGTAATGTAATCGTCCGCACCAAGTTCCATCCCCTTACGTAAATCTGATTTTTCAGATTTTGCGGTAAGAAATATAAACGGCGTTCCGCTGGTTTCAGTATGTTGATTTAACATATGAAGCACCCCATAACCATCCAGCACGGGCATCATAATATCACAGACGATTAAATCCGGCAGTTCAAGGAGAGCAAGCTCTACTCCTGCTTTTCCGTTTTCAGCCGTGATGACCTTGTATTGGGAGAGCTCAAGGATTTCGGCTACATTTTCCCTGACATCCCCATTGTCTTCTATGACTAATATTTTTTTCACTTTTCAGGATTTATTTGAGGAATAAAAATGGTGAACAGAGATCCCTTATCCAGTTCGCTTTCCATTTCAATCCGCCCGTTCATCAATTCGAGATATTTTGTGATGATATGTAATCCCAGACCTGTTCCCTGGATATTGGATGCATTTTTTGCCCGGAAAAATCGTTTAAACAAATGCTGCTGGTCTTCTTCGGAGATGCCCATCCCCTGATCTTTGACCATTATCACGAACTCCTTTTTTGCCAGCTCAATCCTCAGGTCTATCACCGTATTTTCCGGTGAAAATTTTGCCGCGTTGGATAAAAGATTGGTCAGTATATGCTTTAATGATTGCGTATCAACAAAAATAT
>DASXKM010000559.1:0-5565 GCA_036496825.1 Puia sp.
TAAGCAGGTTATGCACTTCCAAAAGAATCTCTTCATTTTCAGCCAGTCTTTTCAACAATTGTTCCGACGGCCTGTCGATGGTCAGCTGGTGTGTTTTTGCCAGCGTGCGGGCATAACTCTCCAATTGTTCCAGACTAAAAAGCTCGGAACGAATCGGCGCTTTTTCGTCGTCGTATTTGTGCATGAGATCATCGCCCAGAAACGAAATACGCAGCTGGGAGATGAATTCCTGAATGGGTGTAATATTGACTTTCAAATCGGAATAACGGATTTATAAAATGAACAATTAGTAATAGGAGGATCTGTTTTCTTCATGTTTGACGGGATCATTTTTCTTCACATTCTACGGGGATCTTTCCTTCAAATTTAACGGGATCTTTTTTCTTCACATTCTTTATTCAGCGACCACGAATCGGATGACCGCGCGAATCCGCCAGGGCTGCTGTATAACAGGCCCCGAAATACAGAATGATAGAAGAATAATAAATCCATAGCATCAAAATTACGATAGACGCCGTAGTGCCATAAGTAGCGCCAATCTTTGAATGCCCCAGATAATATCCGATGATGAATTTACCAATCAAAAAAAGAATGGAAGTAAACAGGGCCCCGATAAATGCATTTTTCCATGAAATAGTGGAATCGGGAAGTATTTTAAAAATCAGCATAAACATCGAACTGATTACAAATAATATGAGGCCCAGGTTGACCAAATAAAAAATATTCACGAGTGAATCGCTGAATAAATCCTTTAACCTGTCACTCATAATATCCAGCAAAGCATTTGCAGCAAGTGAAACCAGGAGTAAAAAAGCTACTCCGATTAACAATGAAAGTGATATTAATCTTCGCAGGATGGCCATCAGGAAGATCTTTTTTTTTGGCGTCGGTATGGACCACAAATAATTTATGGAACTCTGAATTTCCGAAAAAACACCGGAAGCACCAATGATCAAAATGACCGATCCGATCAGACCGCCCAGTTTGCCATGACTGGAGTTTTGCGTATTGCGAATGATGTCCTGGATTTGCAGGGCTGCATTGCTCCCGACCAAACCACTGATCTGGTGATATACTTTACCCTCAACAGCGTCACGTCCAAATAATATGGCGGCGATTGATATGATAACGATTAAAAGCGGTGCGATGGAAAACACAGTATAGTACGACAGGGCGGCGCTTAATTTCAGACCATTGAGGTCGATAAAATGATTAAAGCTTTTTTTCAGTAGATGCCATGTTTTTTGAAAGAAATTGGCCTGCATAATATCTCGTATTTCATTTATTTCAATTTCATGCCAGGGTTTTATCCCGCTGGTTGTCATAAAAGTTGAGTGATTGGGGAATTCTTTACTCGTATTGAATAATTTCCAGGCATCAGGGATGCCATTGGCAATCTAATCTTTTTTCACTAAGCGCTGATTATAAATTATTTAATGACCGTCTCCCCGACCGGGAAATGTAAAATTAATTGGTATCTCTTTTGAACCTTTCTCAGAAACAAAAAAAAATGTCCGGATACCTTCCACTAACATTCATCGAAGAGAAAATTATGGATCTTGAGAATGCATTGTTTTTCTCCCTCAGTGATGCGGTTTTGAAAATTCCTGCCTGCGTGATTAAAATATTAAAGACCGATGAACTGGGGCAGTTGTGGTTTGTGATACCAAAACCTTCGCAGCTGATACAGGCTTTTGATAAAACATTCCCGGTAAAACTGGACTTTTTCAGAAAAGGCCGGGACTATTATATGAAGATTGTTGGAAAAGCGTTCCTGGTAAATGATCCGGAAGAAATAAACAGCCTCGAATGCCTGAATGATAGCATAAAACATCAGGCAAGATATAGTGAGACCCTTCTTATTAAAGTACAGATGTCACACGCTGAATATGTGGAAAAAGCGGCTGCTAAAGCCCAGAAGAATATCATCAGTCAGGTAAGAAATAAGATTTACCATTGGTTTCATCATTCTCATCATGAAACAGGGCTGGCATATCAAAAGGTTCCCGCAGAGGTAAAATATGCTTCCCAGTCATCCTTTTCAAATTGAAGAGTCATTGAGTTTATCAATGTACAATTCTTTAAAAATAGCCGCTGCCATAATACATATCAGAAGTGTACAGTTGGTTAGCAATGGTCTTTGCAATACATATTCATAATCCGATAATAATGTCCGCCGCTATAATATATTTTTCAAGTGGTTTTCAAATAATACATTTTCAATTCTCCAGTAAATGGCTGAAAAAAGGGCTTTCCATAGATCACGGATTTTTTACGTTTTATCCGGCGTCCTGCTGATTATTCTCACGATCGGTTTTTTTATCTGGAGAAATTACAAATACAAACTGGTAAATAAAAAGCTCGACAATCTTGTCACCGGCAAGTCAAAAGGACTTTACCAACTCAGTTACAAACACCTGGTGATCGATGAAGCGCTCGGGAATATTTCCGCCGAGGATGTTGCGCTCATTCCGGACAGCGTCCTGTATCAGAAACAAACGGATGAGAAAACGGCGCCTGAATCCCTGTTCTTTATCAGAATTCCCAAACTGACCATTTCGGGGGTTAAAACGCCTAAGGCTCTCCTGAATAAAGAGATCAGTGCACATATCATCCGAATCGAGAATGCGGAGATCCAGATACGCATGGGCAAAAGCAAAACGGAAAGCCATTCGGATTTTAAGAGCATACTCGCATCAGAACAATACCGGCAACTTCTGGGAAAACTGAACAGCATTACGGCAGACAGTGTCGTGCTCGAAAATGCGCGCCTGTCCTTAATGGACAAAGATTCAAAAAAAATCCGCTGCAGGGCCGAAGGTCTTAGTATACGGTTTGCCGGCATTTCGATTGACAGCTCAAAACAAAAAGACAGCAGCAGAATGCTGTTTTCAGATGAGCAGGCCGTTGAGTGCCGCCAGCTGGAAATTCCCACAAAAAATAATATATACGACTTAAAAATATCAGGACTGGATTATAATAGCCGGAAAGAACAATTGCATACTGCACAGATCAGACTGATTCCCTCCCAGTCGGAAGAGGAGTTTGCCAATGCAAATAAACATGCCAAAGACCGATTCAATATTTCGGTTGGACAGTTGGATATCGTTCATCTGAACCGGCAGTCGCTGCTGCGACAGGAATTCGTGGCCGACAGCATGATATTGACCGATGCGTCCGTTAAAGTTTTCAGGGATAAATCGAAGCCACATGATTCTGTCGACCGAACGAATCAGTTTCCGCAACAGGCGATCATGCGGTTGTCGTTACCGGTTTATATAAAAAAGATTTTGATCCGCGATTCATACATTGAATACAAGGAAAAAAATGATAAATCAGACAGCAGCGGGAAAGTCGCTTTTTTTCACGTGAATGCTTCCCTGATAAATGTAACGAACCGGCTGGATTCCATCCGCCGGAATAATCAAATGCGGCTTCACTACGAATCCCGGTTCCTGAATGCCTCTCCTTTTATAGCAGATATCAATATGCGGTTAAATGACTCTAAGGCACATGTTCATATGAATGCAAAATTAGGAGAAATGGAAGCCGTCACATTAAATCCATTGTTAAAGCCCATGGCACTGGCCGAGTTGGACAAGGGAAAGATCCACTCATTGGAATATCAGATGGATGCAACCAATACCAGGGCGAAAGGAACGCTGTATATAAAATATGAGGATCTGAAAATAAAGCTCCTGAAAAAAGACGAGGATAAAAATAAATACAAAACCAAATTCTTACCGACGCTCGCCGCTGGGGTGGTTTTAAAAGACTCCAATCCGCTCCATGATAAAATGCGCATTGGCCATGTCGATTACAACAGAGATATATATCGGTCGATATTTCACCTCATGTGGAAGAGTCTTTTTTCGGGGATCAAGCAGGTTGCGTTATAAATACAGGGTTAGTGTGGCGAATGTGGAAGCGTACAAAATGTAGGAATTCAAAATTTAATTTGCAAATGACAATGTGAAAAGGTGGAATTTCAGGCGTTGTCAATGAAAAAAGGATTAATCAGGTCACATAAATATTATTTTCTTATTCAATGGATTGGCTAACTCCGCTTGCATATATTACAATTACTTGTTTACCTGGTGGCGCCTGAAACCGCTCCGGAGTTATTTATTTCTGAAGGCATTAAAGACAGTTCTTCGTCATCATAAGTTTCTTCTAAAACCGTCCATGCATTTATTCTCTGCAATAAGTCAATATTTAATTCACTTAACTTAATCGGTTTCATCAGGATTGTTTCAGTGTTTAAGGAGTGTAATGGGAAATTACAGTTTTGGTCTTTGTTCGATTGATCACGGTTTACATTTTGATTGTTTCGCGGCGCACATGTAAGATTTACTTTTATACTAATTATTTGTTGCCGGATCAGGTATTGACTATTTTAAATCAAATCCCACATTTACAAATTGTCATTTGCAAATTCAATTTTGAATTATTACATTTTCTACGCTTCCACACTCGCCACACTCGTCTTTGGTATTAAACTTCATGCCTCCCTCTTAGAACGGATATCCAATCGCAAAGTTCAACACAGTATTTTTCGTGTCAAAGACCCATTTGGAACCCGTTTGAATCCAGGGTTCGCGAACCGGTATTCCAAGATCCAGACGAATCAGCAGGATGGAGATATCCAGTCGCAGACCGGTTCCGACGCCCACGCCGATCTGATTGAGCCAGCTGCTGCCAAACTGGGATCCGACACGCGAACTGTCATATCGCAGGGTCCAGATATTACCCGCATCCGCAAAAAATGCCCAGTGGAAAACAGAAGCGATCTTAAACCGGATTTCCGTATTTGCCTCTATCTTAATGTCTCCCGGCTGATCAGCTATGAACGCAGTATCGCGATTGCCCGCATAATAAGTGCCGGGACCGAGTGATCTCGACCGGAAGGCTCGTATGTCATTGGCACCGCCCGCAAAAAATTCTTTTACAAAAGGCATGGTTACACTATTGCCCCAGGCATATCCGATTCCTCCGGTCAACCGGCTGGCGAGGATCGTGGTTCGCGAGAAACTCAGGTAATGTCTGAAATCCACTTCACCGCGGATATACTGGGAAAAGGGCACAGTGAATATTGTTTTCTGCGTTCCGGTTTTCTTAATATCTGCTCCGGTCGCCAGGCCAATAATATTTGATGACCAGTCAATATTTCCATTGAAATAGAAATTATTCTTGTTATGATTCCTTTTCAGATTAGAATTAAAATTAAAATTGTAAACCGGACCAATGATAAATGTTCTTTCCAGACTGCGGGCCAAAACGACATTGGTGTCCAGCTGTAATTGGTATGCAGGGGAAATATTCGAAGGTTTCACCAGGTTTATACGAAATACATCGAGCGTATGTTCCTTTGTAACACTTTCTTTCCAAACATATCCGGCGGTGGCCTTAAATGAATTCAATGTATATTCCTGGGTTTGCTCGAAATATTCGTATCCGAGAGAAAATTTCGTTTTAGGTACAAACCCGCTGTTCGTCTGAAATTGAATGGGTCCTACTATTTTTGGAAGGTACAAACTGATATCATCTCCGAATTTAAAGGTATTG
>DASXKM010000560.1:0-3971 GCA_036496825.1 Puia sp.
AGAAGCCAGTCCTGCAGCCAGCGTGTCTCAAACGGTCGGCATTTCGACAATAACGGTGCACTACTCCAGGCCCTCCGTACGCGGCAGGGAAGTTTGGGGAACTCTTGTTCCTTATGGGTGGGATAAGAATGGATCCGCCATTGGTTTAGAATCTCCCTGGCGTGCGGGTGCCAATGAAAATACCGTGTTGCATTTGTCACACGATGCCATGGTGGAAGGAACCAAAGTTCCGGCAGGTGATTATGGACTAACATTTATAATCAATAAGGATAACACGGGAGAAGTTATTCTTTCAAAAGATTACAAATCCTGGGGAAGCTTTTGGTACGATCCGAAAAATGATCAGATGAGGGCTAAAATTATGGTCCGGGACGTACCGGAATCAGTAGAAAAATTATATTATTCATTCGACAGCGTGAGCAGAACCTGGGCAGAGCTCGATCTGAACTGGGCGAAAAAACAATTTCCTGTAAAAATTGAATTTGCAGTGGATGAAATCGTAATGGATAACGCCAAGGAATTGATGAACGGCCAGACTGCATTCCAGTATCAGAATCTGAATGCGGCGGCAAACTATGCATTGGCACATAAAGTAGATACAGCCTGGGCAATGCAATGGGTAAACCGGTCTCTTCAGGCAAACACCAATAGTAACTACACAGCGAACGCAATTAAGGCCGGCCTCCTGAAAAACGCAGGTGACAGCGCAGCAGCTGCCAAAATATTAAAAAATGCGGAGCCATTAGCCAGTGATGCGGAACTGAATGCATACGGATATCAGTTATTGGGAGAGAAAAAATATGCCGAGGCCATTGATGCCCTGAAGTTAAATACAGTGAAACATCCGGAAAATCCAAATACATGGGACAGTCTCGGCGAAGCATATGCACTATCAGGTGATAAAAAGAACGCAATCGTAAATTTTAAAAAAGCATTAAGTATGAATCCGGGGGCACCGGTTAAGGCAAATTCTGAAAAATATCTGAAACAGTTGGGCGCTATGTAAGGAGAGGATTAAGTAAGGCAAAAGAAAAAGGAAAGATCTTTAACCGGATCTTTCCTTTATTTTTTTATATAGTCAGAATGTTTATTCAGCATGGGCTTTCCTTTCTCTCTGAAAAGTCTGCCATCCGCTGATTCCTTCTGATTTCAATATCAGAATCTGATCTCCATTTTCGATTGTTGCATAATAAGAAGTACCATTTTCTGTCTGGATTTCAAACAAATCACTAACCCAATAATCCGCATAATCATTTTTCAGGGAGGTCAGTATTTGAAGTGGTAACTGGTTTGGGCTGATAAATCTGGTTACCGCCAACAGTTCTCCGTTGTTATTAAAATAAGCAGACAGTACGATATCATTTACAGTAAACTCGGCCTTTACAAAATTTGCCTGGTGTTGCCAGGTGATATCCCGGGCGTTTGAAAATTGTTTGTTGAATGAACTGATCACATTTTTACTGATGTCTGGAGTGGCTGCGGCAAAGCTGAAAGCAGTAAAACTTACCAGGACGATGCTTAAAAGCAGGATTTTCTTTTTCATTTTTTTAATTTTTATTGTTTGTGTGTTTTGATTAACGATACAAAGATAAGGGTTTTAGTATGTACTATGCAAAACATAGTAGTATGAATGGCATAATAATATGTATAGGCGGTATAAATAGATGGATGAATTGAGTTTCATTAACCATAAGACTACACATCAAATAGCTTTGTTACCTTTATTTTCAAACTTAAAATTATGCGTGTCAAACCATTTAACATATTGATAATCATATTTCTAATACTTAGCATCCGCGTCCTTGGCCAGGATTCGACCTATGCAGACCGTTTAGGATTTCCAAAGGGTTCCAGGGTTTTGATATTACATGTCGATGATGCCGGAATGAGCTTTGATTCAAATCTGGGGGCCGAAATGGCATTAACAAAAGGCGTTTCCACCTCAGTGAGTGTCATGATGCCCTGCCCGTGGGTGCCCGGATTTGTTCATTTTTTGCGGGAACATCCGGAAATAGACGCCGGATTGCATCTGACTCTTACATCAGAATGGGATTATTACAAATGGTCACCCGTTTCAGGAAGCAAAAACACACCGGGACTGGTGGATACAGGAGGATATTTTTGGTCGACCGTGGAGGCGGTTGTAAAACATGCCAGTGCAGATGAAGTAGAAATAGAAATGGCAGCACAATTGGAAAAAGCCCGGTCGATGGGATTTGAGCCGACACATTTAGATACACATATGGGAACAGTCTATGGATCGCAGGAATTTTTGATGAGATATGTCAGACTCGGTATGAAAAATCATATTCCTGTAATGCTTCCCGGTGGAGCGGATATTCTGATTCAGGCCCAAATGATGTTTCCGGATGCAACGATACAAGGTCTGCGTATGATTGGAAAACAACTCTGGGCTGCTGGTCTTCCTGTACTGGATGATTTACATAATTATAGTTATGACTGGGTTATTCCCGCCGACGTGGCGTCTGATGATAAAAAACTGGATGAATACAAAACAGCAAAATATATTGAGGCGCTCAAAACACTAAGGCCGGGTCTTACAATGATGATTATGCATTGTACGGAAACCGGCAATGAATTTAAATACATCAGCAGTTCCGGTCCGACCCGCAAAGGAGACCTGCTTGCCATGTTGAATCCTGCCTTTAAAAAAGCATTGCAGGATCAGGGAATTATTTTGACGACATGGCGCGAGGTAAAACAACGGAGGGATAAAATAAAATAAACTTGCATCTTCGTTGACCGTTGACCGTTGGCCGTTGACCGCTGGCAGTTGGTCGTTCATAGTTGAAGGCTCTTCCAGACTTCTAGTCTTCCAGTCTTCCAGTCTTTCAGACTTTCAGACATGCTAATAAAGTCTGATAATAGCAAATCCTGCCTTCTGACTATTCAAATAAGGAACCACGACTTCATCAGCAGTAAATCTTCTTGCATTTTGAAAGTTCAGCATTTTATCCATCTTCCAGAATACAAGCGCATCACCCGTTGTTTCACCGTGCGTATTTAACGTGGTCGTTGTTGCAAGCGGATCATTCGATCCCTCCACACTGTTATATATCAGATATAACTTATTTTTTGCCGGCATAAGCAAATAGGAGAGATCAGGATTATTTGTTTCCGGATGCTGCTCCGTTTCCAATACAGCACTCCAGGTACTGTCATTTGAAAGTGCCGGGAAATAAAAAATATTCAGATCGCCTTTTTTGCGAACGGATGGAATCGGACTCAGGCCGCGGTTCCGCGTGTATCCCTCTTTCATTTCTTTTTCCCCGGAATACGCTTCGGAATAATTTGCCAGGAGATAAGCCGATTCCCAGTTGCTAAGCGGAGGAATATTGGGTTTCTCAAATTCAAATGATGAACCATATTCTTTTAATAACATATACCCACCTTCAGGAAGGGCCATGAAACTTTGATGACTCAGATTCCTGCTCCGGATATCCCGTGCCTGTTCGTTAAAATGATAGGACGAGTCAAAATCAAATCTGCCTTCCCGCATAGAGTAATTACATACCTGTACATTTTTCAGAGAAGAATTCCTGTAAGCCGACAAAAGGCCAACGGTCATTTTCCCAAGGTCGTTATTGATTGACATAGCGATGTCTTCCATTTTATAAAACGGAGAAACCGGAATTTCCTTGAAGAAATAATCTGTACCATTCGGGCATGCATGAAACAGGGTGAAATTATGACTGATACGGGAAGGGAAAACCATTCCCCACTCACCATTATCAGCCAGTTTGATAGGAAGATTGTCAAAACTCTCCGCAGGAAATCCGATCTCATCATCCTGAATGCAGGGTTGGGAAAATTGTATATTGGTAATTACCTTTTGGTATACAGAGTTCCATGCTGAGTCAAATAAGTGAACATACACGGATGTCGATTCCGGATCCGAATTGTCAAATGCAACCAGCAAAATGAAGGATTGATTCTCGGACCTGACTAAA
>DASXKM010000561.1:0-9449 GCA_036496825.1 Puia sp.
GCCATACCCAGTCGTAATCCGGCAAGACCCCAGGCCTTGCTCAGTGTTTGCAAAATCACGAGGTTCGGATATTCAGTCAGTTCACAGATAAAACTCTTTTGCCGGGAAAAATTAATATAAGCTTCATCGATTACTACCAGACCATCAAAATTGTTCAGGATCATTTCAATATCCTTCCGGTTAAAAGCATTTCCTGTCGGATTATTGGGAGAACAGAGCCAGATTATTTTCGTTTGGTCATTTATCTGTCTCTCAAACTCAACCAGATTTAATTCAAATGTTTCTGTAAGCGGGGCTCTGAGAACCTCCACATCATGAATATGGGCACTCACCTCGTACATTCCATAAGTAGGCGGATGTATAATGACATTATCTTTTCCGGGAATACAAAAGGCCCGGTAAAGAAGATCAATGCATTCGTCGCTACCGTTACCGAGAAATATATTTTTGGGCTGAAGCCCCTTGATTTCCGTCAGCTTTTCTTTTATCTTAACCTGGTGCGGGTCCGGATACCGGTTGTATGCCGGGGTTAAAGTGGATCCCAGACTGTTCTCATTCGCGTCGAGAAAAATATGTGCGGATCCGCTGAATTCATCTCTTGCTGATGCATATGGAATCAGCTTTTTGATATTGTCACGTAATAAAAGATTGATATCAAACATTACAGATATTTCTTGTTTATTGTTATTTATTCATTCGCAAAAATGCCATGCCGTATATTAGTCCTTAAATCGTATTTTAACTGCCTCTGCGTGTCCTTTCAATCCTTCCGACAAAGCCATTTCGACAATCGTATTCCCTATGGATTCAAGACCTTCGCGTGTCAATTGCTGGAAACTGATTTTTTTCATAAAGCTGTCCATGCTCAAACCGCTATATGCCCTGGCAAATCCGTTGGTTGGAAGCGTATGATTCGTACCGCTGGCATAGTCTCCGGCTGATTCGGGAGCGAAATTTCCAATAAAAACGGATCCTGCATTGCGCACGCTGTTTGCCAAAGCGTCGGCATTTGCGCAAACGAGTATCAAATGTTCGGGTGCATATATATTTATAAGATCCATTGCCATTTCCTGATCTGTCAGCAGAATGATTTTACTATTTTTCAACGCATCCAATGCAAAAGATTTTCGGGGTAATTTTTCAATTTGTACTTCCAGTGAAATGTTTACTCTTTCCGCAAAGTCGCGACTGTTCGTCACCATAATCACCTGGCTGTCTGACCCATGTTCACATTGGGATAAAAGATCGGCGGCCACGTAACCGGGAACAGCTGTTTCATCTGCAAAAACAGCCAACTCACTAGGGCCCGCAGGCATATCAATTGCAATTCCTTCCTGCTGGATTAATTTTTTCGCATGGGTTACATACTGGTTCCCGGGTCCGAAAATTTTATAAACCGGTGTTATGGTTTCGGTTCCATAAGCCATCGCCGCTATGGCCTGAACACCGCCTAATCTGAATATTTTCTGAATACCCATCAATTTTGCCGAATATAAAATGGCCGGATGAACCGTTCCATCTTTTTGCGGTGGTGTACAGATTATAATCTCTCTGCATCCGGCGAGCGTTGCCGGTATACCCAGCATCAGCAGGGTGGAAAACAGGGGGGCCGTTCCACCGGGAATATATAATCCGACTTTCTCAATGCCTACTGACCTGCGCCAGCATTTTATTCCGGCATTTGTTTCAACGACCGGTTCCGAAATCAACTGGCTTTTATGAAAAGACGTGATATTCTGCTTTGCCTGTATAATCGCCTTTTTTAATTTTTCATCCAAATTCGATTCCGCGTTTTCAATGTCGGAAATGTTTACTGCACGATCATGTAAAATCACTTTGTCAAATTGAAGAGCGTATTCATCAACTGCCTTATCACCCCTGGCTTTGACATCTGCCAATATTTTACGCACCATTTCATCCAGGCCGTCCGATTGATATACAGGCCGGGCCAATAGTTCCGCCCATAGTTTCTTTGCGGGATTGTCTATAATTTGTAGCAGGGACATTATTGAATCATTTTTTCGATGGGTACAACAAGAATTCCCTGAGCACCGGCCATTTTTAATTTCTCAATAATCTCCCAAAAATCATCTTCATTTAATACACTGTGTACGCTACTCCATCCGGGCTCAGCGAGTGGCAGTACGGTCGGACTCTTCATACCCGGAAGCAAAGCAATAATTTCTTTCAGACGTTCGTTCGGAGCATTCAGCAGTATATATTTCGTGTGCCTGGCTTTTCGTACCGACCGGATCCGAAACAATAATTTCTCCAGAATTTGTTCTTGTTGGGTGCCGATGGATGGATGACGTATTAATACAGCTTCCGAGTGTAAGATGGTTTCCACTTCCTTGAGCCCATTCATAAATAAAGTAGACCCGCTGCTTACCAGATCAACAATAGCATCTGCTAGTCCTATACCCGGAGCAATTTCAACCGATCCGCTAATTTCATGAATTTCAGCGCGGATATTCTTTTCTTTTAGAAACTTTTCGACCAGTACCGGATATGTCGTCGCTATTTTTTTATCCTGTAAGTATTGGCAATCTCCGTAGGATTCGTTTCTTCCAATAGCCACAGACAACCGGCATTTACCGAATCCAAGTCTTTCAGAAATAGACACTTTCTTGTTTTTTTCGTAGATCACATTCTCACCGACGATACCAATATCTGCGACGGCATCCTCGACATACTGGGGAATATCGTCATCACGAAGAAAAAACACTTCCATAGGGAAGTTATCCACTTCTGTCTTAAGCTTATTGATACCGTTTTTCAGATCTATACCACAGTCTTTCAGCAGTTTCAGCGAATCTTCGAAAAGTCTTCCGGATTTCTGTATCGCAATTTTCAACCGGGCGGCCATATAATCAGTTTAATTTTTTAAAAAAACAAGGGGCTTATCTTTCGATAAGCCCCTGCTATAATATTGTTTACACAACGCATCAGCAGCCTACCGGCGGGGTAAGGACTGATGGTGATGTATGTTGAAACGATTGTTCATTATGAAGCAGCAAAATTAAATGGACTTGCGCAGAGCTCCAAAATTATTTAGCGCCCTTGGCGTCAGCAAGGAATTTAGCCAGACCGATATCCGTCAGGGGATGTTTCAAAAGTCCAAGGATGGATTCCAGCGGACTGGTAACCACATTGGCTCCGGCTTCCGCACATTTAATAATATGAAGCGCACTTCGGATTGAAGCAGCCAGAATCTGCGTTTCATATCCCTGGATCGCATAGATATTCGCGATTTGCGCGATTAGTTCAACGCCATCCCAACCTGAGTCGTCAATCCGGCCAATGAAAGGAGATATGTATTTTGCACCGACTTTAGCGGCCAGGATCGCCTGTCCTGCAGAAAAACACAGCGTACAATTTGTCGCAATGCCATTATCTGTAAACCATTTCATTGCTTTAACACCTTCTTTGATCATCGGCACCTTCACAATGATGTTGGGATTAATCTGTGACAGCTTCTTTCCTTCTGCAACAATGCCATCAAAATCTGTAGAAACCACTTCAGCGCTCACATCGCCTTTTACCAGATCTGAAATAGTCTTATAATGTTTTGTAATATTATCCTCTCCACGGATGCCCTCTTTGGCCATCAGGGAGGGATTGGTAGTAACCCCGTCCAGAATTCCCAGGTCATTGGCCTCCCTGATCTGATCCAGGTTCGCCGTGTCGATAAAGAATTTCATATAATCAATTTTATTAAAATAGAAAAAAAATGGCAAGTTACTTATATCGCACCGCTCAACCACCTGCCCTTGCTACCTTCCGGCCCTGGGGGATTCAGCAGGAGCTGGCCGTATAAGACTTGCCGATGCAAATATACGTTATTGAGCTCAAAGCCTAAAGCGCAAAGCATAGAGCATTTCTGCATATGCAGATGTATTTTCTACCAGATTTTAAAAAATAAATATTCGTTTGAGGATTGCCTTAAACTGTAGGCCTTGAACTTTAGGCCTAACGAAGCGTATTCGTGGTGCTCATAGAATAAATACCTACCAATTGATCTGAACGGCCTCCCAGGTTGCGATAATAAACCAGGATATCATAATTATTTACTGTTTCAAAATGATTCCCTTCCGTAAATTCAAATGATGGCTGTCCATGTGGATTACCAGTGTTCAAAGTGACATACATATAATTATAGTAACC
This sequence comes from Puia sp., assembly GCA_036496825.1. Lineage (GTDB taxonomy): Bacteria > Bacteroidota > Bacteroidia > Chitinophagales > Chitinophagaceae > Puia. Next base: position 4,165 of record DASXKM010000561.1, read on the forward strand.
CATTTTCATCATGGCCGAACCTTCATACGCACCGCTTGCCGGGTTAAAAGACATTCGGGTTTGATCATTCAGTTTGTAACCTGTAAATTCTCCCAGAATAAAAAGGTCTTTCCCTTCCAGAGGAATATTATCCGGCGGTACAAATACAAAGCGTACTCGTCCGTAATCTCCCTGAAAATTCGGATCGATCAGATCTGTCGTCTGAATAGAATATTTCCCAAAATTGTCAGTATAATAATAGTATTGCATGCCCGACCGGTCTTTATCCGCTTTCAGATGGATCACCGTTCCGTTTTTTAGATAATCAACCCTTGCTATGCGGTCACTTTGGAAACGAAAACTTTGCAGGTCCAGCCAACGCCATTGGTTTCCACCCGGAAATACCGGTATATCATCGCTGTTGTAAACAAAATTGCTCCCGGAATAAAACGAAGGATTACCCATAAAAATCGCATTATCCCAGCGGCCGTTTTGTAAGACTACTACATGAATCTGTTGAAAAGGATTTGAGATCGGCAGCGCCTTGCTATTTACCGTGAATTGAAGTTTTTGGTAAGCATATGTCAGTTGCGGGTTCATTGGAGGAAGTATCTGCGCTGTAACGGACACGGCATTTTGTACAACGAGTAATCGTTTGGTAAATGCAAGTTTTGCCGTGTCATTATCCAGATAAACTTTTAGTAAATAATTGCCTGACAAAGTGATCCGGGAATTATTTTCCGGCAGCAATATATGATAATGGGTATAACGAATCAATGCAACCGATGAATATTTATAGTCGGTGATCTGACTTTGTGCAAATCCGCGGATATAGTCGAATGTGCTGACCTGTACCGGCGACCAGTCTGCATTACAGAGTTGGTAAGTGTAATAATACGTCTTGACATCCGCATCCATGTCGTCGAAAACAAGTTCCATCTGTTCACTACCGTTCAGGGTAATAACAGGCGAAGCAAACTGATTTCCTTTCATATACAATTTAGCGGAAGCGATATTTGGCGCGTAGTTAGAGTCTGGTATTTGTGCCTCCAGATCCGTTCCGATCCAAACCAGGATGAATATTATCAGGTATTTCATATGCTTTTACTGATGCAATGATAGTTCAAATCCCTAAAAAACTTTTCTGACAGCGCTGTGAAGTCTATTTTTGAGTGTTAAATTTTTCCGATTGAACTTTTCCCGGTTTATTGCGAAGCGCATAGCCTTCAACAGTCAGCATTCCTTTTCCAGGTTTATCATTCGCCTTGCCACGGCGGCAACGGCCATTAGTGTTATGGCTATGATTCTTACAATTGCTTTTGCGGTCGGATTTAAGTATGCGATCGCTGAAAAAATGTTTGGGTTTTCCGGTCATATCCGGGTTACACATTATAATCCCGAAAAGTCAGATTCTACTACAGATAAACCGTCAACAGCAAATGATTCCATTCTCACGATGTTGAAAAACGATCCTTCTGTCACCTATGTTTCTGCGTTCGCTACGAAGGATGCCATTCTCAAAGGTCCGGAAAGTTTCGAGGGTCTGAAATTAAAAGGTGTCGACGCAGGGTATGCATTCGGTCATTTAAAAGAATTTCTCAAATCGGGCAGTTGGATTCATTATCCGGATAGTGGATACAGCAATGAAATCAATGTTTCTGCCTATACGGCCAATCAGTTGAAATTGAAAACCGGCGACAAACTTTTTGCGTATTTCATACAGCCTGATGGAAGCAAACGTGTCCGGCCTTTGACCGTGGCCGGTATTTTTAAAACCGGCATTGAGAATTACGACAGGGTGAATGCGTTGGTAGATCTCCGGCTGGTCCAACGTCTCAACAACTGGTCAGCGAATGAAATCGGAGGTTACGAAATTTTTATCAAAGATTATGAACAGGCTGATTCAGTAAGCAATCGTTTGTATGATAAGCTTCCGCACCTGTGGGATAGTCATTCCATCACCGAAATTTACAGAAGCATTTTCGACTGGCTGAATTTACAGGACACTACGATTATTATTGTAATTGTGATGATGGTGCTGGTTGCTATTCTGAATCTGGTAACCTGCCTGATTATTTTGCTACTCGAAAGAACACATATGATTGGATTGTTAAAATCTATGGGCTCAAGGGACAGAAATATACAGCAGGTATTTCTTTATCATGGCGCGTTGATTACATTTGGAGGTATCCTGCTGGGCGATATCCTTGGCCTTTTGATTTGCTGGCTTCAGACCCGTTATGGTTTCATCACTTTGCCAGAAGATTCTTATTTCATTGCCACCGCTGCGGTCAGGATTAACTGGCAGCAGGTTTGTTGGGTCAATCTGGGAACATTTATCGTTTGCTTTGTCGTATTACTGATTCCCAGTTTCTTCATTATAAAACGTCTCAGTCCCGTGAAGGCCATCTCCTTTACCTGAAAGGTTCCAGATAAGAGAGCAAAATGCCCGTCGCAACGGCAACATTTAAAGATTCAGCTCCTCCGGCACGTGGAATTCGAATTTTTCTTGTTGCCAGTGATTCCAGCGAAGAGCTGATACCCTTTGATTCATTTCCTATCACGAGCAGTGCATCATTTGCTCCGATTTTCTCATGCAAGTCTTCACCGTCCAGCACACTTGCGTAGACTGTTTTTTCAGGGTTTTGTTTGATAAAACCGGCCAGTTCAGTGTATTTCACCTCGACCCTTATTATGCTTCCCATGGCAGCCTGCACCACTTTCTGATTAAAAACGTCGACGGTTTCAGGGCTGCATATCACACGGCTTAAACCGAACCAGTCAGCCGTACGTATGATCGTTCCCAGGTTTCCCGGATCCTGGATGGTATCAAGTAACAGGGTCAGACCCTTTAATGTTGGTTCCTGATTAAAAACCGGCTTTGTGAATATCGCCAGCACCTGGTTGGGAGATCCGTGAAAAGAAATTCTGACCAACTCCTTTTCATCTATCTCAAAGAACAATCCTTCTGCATCTTTTACGAATGCTTCCTGCATCAGCAACCAGCTCTTTGTTGCGAAGCATTGTACTAACCGGAGATTGTCGGATGCCAACAGTTCATTAACAATCTTTGGTCCTTCTGCAACGAAGACCCCGTCTGCATCGCGGAATTTTTTATGGCCTAAGTTTTGGATATATTTGACCTGCGATTTTACAAGCATGGATTCGCCGTTTTAATAATATGTCATATTGCCGGCAAGTTACATCATCACGGGTCAGACCTGCATTCGTTCCGGCGATCCTGATTTTCACCCTGTTTTCCTGTCGAGTTCCAGTGGATTTTCAAAGGGGCAAACCGTTTGTTTACAAAACGACCGTAAAGGTTGAAGGCAATATCAAGGGAGACGAAAAACAGGATCTACAGGCTCGTCTTCAAAATCAGCTGGATGATAGTCTCCAGACAAAAACGGTTACCGCCTTTTTTCCATGGCCCCATATCGTTTACAAAAAGCTGGCAAACCCACCGGTATTTGATACGACCAATTTGGGTCGTTCTATCTATTTCATGAATAGTCTGTTGAATTCAAACGGTTATTATTCACCTCAAATAAAAGATACTTTCGTCATTCGGTCGATGGACAAGAATGATAGTTTAAAAGAGCAAAGAGTAACCATTCAATTTATTGTTAAACCGGGTAAACAAATGGTTTTTGATTCTGTGGGTTTCAGTCTGACAACACCTGAATTTCAACGGATCGCCATGCAATCCAGAAATCAGTCCTTATTGAAAGTTGGTCAGCCTTACTCAAAGCAATTACTGACGAGTGAAGTAAACCGGCTGGTTGATAGTTTCCGTAACAACGGCTATTTCCGGTTTACAAAAGAAGATCTTTATGTGGAACACGACACCGTGTTTTCAGCATTAATAGACCCGTCACTCGATCCGATTGAACAAGCCGAGTTGTTGGAAAAACTAAGACAGAAAAAAGAAAACCCCACGGTTACCGTGGTTGTGAAACAGCGACCCGCAAGGGATACCTCCCATCTGATAAAATATTATATCGGACAGGCTACTGTATTTCCTGATTTGACGGTGGGTGTCGATACGATTGCTTTTCATTCCGATACTACCATTATCAACCAGATTAAATTCATCAGTCAGACAAATAAATTTAAACTGCCGTTCATAGCAAACAACATTTTTTTGTTGCCCGGCGGATTATTCAAACAACAGTTATACTTCAGAACTTCCAATCGGCTGAGCCAGTTACCTGCCTGGCAGTATAATAACATAGAATTTCAACGATCCCCGTACAGTGATAGTTTGCTGGATATGACGATACGAATGTATCTGGCAAAAAAACAAAAGATTTCAGTTTCGCTGGAGACGAGTTACAATACAAACGATATCGTAACCACTTCAAATGTATTCGGTACCAGTGTGATCCTGTCACTGCAAAACCGGAATGCTTTCAGGCAGTCCATACTGACCAATACCAGTTTATCGGCTGGATTGGAAATAGGTTCAAACACCATCGATAATGGGAACGGCAGCTATTCACACCCCATTGCCGTGCAGACCATCCTGGCGGCCCTGTCGCATACGGTTGTGATTCCACGCATTGTTCATATTATTCCATTTGTAAAATTCCCCGCAAACCTGGAGCAAAAAGGGTTCAACACGCAAACCCTTATAAATGTAAATGCGAACTATACCAGACGTATTGACTTTTTTACAATGGTCAGCGTGAATGGATCATTTGGATATCAATGGTCAAAAACGACCATCCATTCAAAAAATGACAAAAGTTTTCCCGTTACCAAGAGTTATATCTGGAAGCCGATCAATATTGAGAACACGACGCTACCAAAAACGACAGACAGTTTTAATAAATATCTTGCGCAAAATCCCGCATTCCAGCTTTCTTTCCGCCCGGGCCTGGTGATCGGACAGTCATTTGCTTATAATATTGTAAGGGCAAAAGGGAATAAAATAAATTATTTCCTGGTTGATTTTGAACAAAGTGGTGCCTTACTTGGATTCATTAAGCAACTGGACACAGGAGCATTACTTAGATACATAAAAGGCGAAATGGAATTCCGTCACAATATTGACTATGGCAAAAATCAGATGGTATTCAGGGCATACGCAGGAGCCGGGTATGCCTATGGCCGAGCGGGCACGGGTTATGAAAATACGCTGCCATTTTTTAAAGCATTTTACTCCGGCGGACCAAACAGCATGCGCGCGTGGCAGGTGAGAAATCTGGGCCTTGGATCGGCAAAATACTATAGTGGAAGTTTAAATCATTATAATCTTCGTTTTGGCGATATCAAACTGGAATTTAATGCAGAATACAGGTTTT
>DASXKM010000562.1:0-2632 GCA_036496825.1 Puia sp.
AATTTATTGATTGCCGGATGATCATATTTTACTTTGCTGCCGTTGGGCCAGGTAATAGTCATCGAGTCAACCTGCAATAATTTTCCCAGACCGATTTCCTGTTTAAAATCCACGGAACTCTGGAAACCGCGACTCGGAAAAAGTTCACGGTAAAAATTCTGCGTTCCTGCATATACATTGATTTTACTTCCGATCGCAAAAGTATTTTCACCGGTTCCCTTCAGCTGAACAGCAATGAAATTGTTTTTATTAAGTTCCCTGGCATTATTCTTATAAACAAAGGCAGGCCCGTTTTCATTATTGATGATCAGATCCATATCACCATCATTGTCGAGGTCAGCATACGCTGCACCGTTTGCAAAAGAAGCCTGTGTAAATCCCCAGGCGAGCCCTTCATCCGAAAAATGAAAATCACCCAGATTACGATATGCTTTATGCAACATGGGATGAATCGGAACATGTTTGAGTATGGCGTCCACACCTTCTTTTTTCCCGGTCAGAACCATTTTCTGAAGCACATCGTTGGCGAAGAAATCCATGAAGTCCAGATTCGTTACATCCTTATTCACGCCATTGCAAATATAAATGTCGCTATATCCGTCGTTGTCCATGTCAAACATCAGCGCGCCCCAGCTCCAGTCGCTGGCTGAAACACCGGCAAAGTTTCCGATATCTATGAATTTGCCATTCTGATTATTTAATTGCAGACAGTTTCTTACATACTGATGATAAAAGCCTGCTTTCAGTTTTGCATTATATAAATCTATATTATCAAAGGCCCCCAGTGTTTTCAACCGGTAATCATCCTCCGGCAACATGTCGGTCGTAAATATCTCCGGGAATCCATCATTATTGATATCAGAAATATCAGCTCCCATGGACGAAAAACTGGTATGTCCGAACCAGTCTTCCATGTCATCCTTAAATGTGCCGTTTTTCTGATTGATATAGAGATAATCTCTTTCGTATGAATCATTGGAAACAAATACATCCGGCCAGCCGTCGCCGTTGATATCACCAACGGAAACACCGAGACCAAAACTGATCAGGCTGCCATGAATACCGGCCTCTTTGGTGACTTCGGTAAAATGGCCGTTATCATTTCTGTATAAATGATCACCGCCTCCTTTTAAAAATTTTTCAACGGGCCACTCCTGATCCGGCAAATCGCGCCGGTTCGAATTATTTAGTGTGTTCACCGGGATCGGGCTGTTGTCAATCATAAAACAATCCAGGTCTCCGTCATTATCATAATCAAAGAATGAAACCTGCGTGGTGTACGCCGAAATATCGAGCCCGTATTTAGCGGCCGATTCGGTAAAAGTCAGGTCATGATTATTGATGTAGAGCTGATTTCGCCTGTGCCCTGAAGTCATATGACCGGAATTACATACATAGATATCCAGCCATCCGTCATGGTTGATATCGACAAAAACGACACCGGTACTCCACATGCTGTCCTGAACAATTCCTGCATGTTGGGTAATATCTTCGAATTTCAGATTTCCCTTGTTGAGGTATAATTTATTATTGCCCAGATTTGAAGTAAGGAATAAATCAACCAGACCGTCATTGTTCAGATCCCCGGCAGCCACACCTCCGCCATTATAAAAATTACGGAAGAAAAAACTGTTCTCCATTTCCCCATCAACCACCTTGTTATTAAAATCAATACCGGTATTTTCAGCTAATTCGAATAAGGGAGGTGGCTCTGTTTTATGCTTACAGGAAATTGCGAAGAGAATAATGAACAGCGCAAAGAGAAATCTGTACCGGAGAATAAACTTCATAATCGGGAAATACGTCAGTGATTTGCGACTGGCTGGATCGATAAAATTACAAAAGGCCATTATAATATAATGGCCTTTTGCAATTTATAAGTAAGCTGTATGAATTAATATCCAGGGTTCTGTTTCAGGGTCGGGTTAACCGCGAGTGCCTGGTTTGGAACCGGGAATACCAGATATTTAGGATCATCAGTTGGATTGTACTGCCAGGTCGTAAGGTATACGCCGAAACGGATCAGGTCTGTTCTTCTTTCAGATTCCCAGTAAAATTCTCTTCCGCGTTCGCCTAATAAAGTACCGTAGGCGTCAACATTAGTTGGATCGGCAAGGGTCATTGATACTAAAGGTGCCGCACCTCTGGCAGCCCTCAGGCCATTAACCAAAGCGAGCGCAGCAGCATCATCAGGAGTGGCCTGACGCATCAGCGCCTCTGCAGTCATTAATACAACATTTGGAAAACGCATCAATACGAGCCAGTTTCCAACATTGGAAGAATAATTCGCTCCGCCTGCTGCCAGATCAGGAACATATTTCGCAACCCGGATACCGGTTACTTCGAGGTTTGCACCGGTTTCAATCATTGTTGGTGCAATGGTTGGATCGAAAGCAAGAGGGGCACCCTTTCTGTCTTTTAATGGATTACCGGCAGCATCATATTGCTGACCAACCAGGAATCCCGGCTTGATACCAGATGCTACAGTTGTTGGAGGCCATGAAGTTTTTCTGCCTCCCAGACGTGTATCAACTAAAGTATCTGTGGGTGTAAAATTCATCGCCCCGGCTGCTGCAAAACTCTTATAAAAGTCTCCGGTTGTTGAGAAACCATTCCAGCCGGCGTTTGGCGC
>DASXKM010000563.1:0-1886 GCA_036496825.1 Puia sp.
ATTTCCCGGCTTCGAAAATGGATTCCCAAATTTTGTCGGCCGCATTATTTTTATCTTCAAAATAAATTTCCACCCCACCGGCTCCTGTGTATCCGGTTGCACTGATTAAAACATTATCGACACCCGCGAGGCTGCCTTTTACAAAATTGTAATATTTCAGGTTCATCAGATCCATGGATGTCAGGGGTTGTAAAATTTTCGTCGCATTGGGACCCTGAACAGCCAGCAGACAGGTTTTGGAGGAAATGTCTTCCAGCTTAACCTCCGTATTATTTTTTTTGATCCAGTTCCAGTCTTTTTCAATATTAGACGCATTCACCACCAGCATGTATACTTCATTCTTTTTTATACAGTAAACCAGCAGATCGTCAATAATCCCGCCCGCAGAATTTGTAAGGCAACTGTATTGCGCCTGACCGTCCGTTAATTTTGAAGCATCGTTGGAAGTAAGGCTCTGTATCAAATCGAGAGCACCGGGCCCTTTGAGAATAAATTCGCCCATGTGACTTACGTCAAAAACACCGGCATTATTCCGCACAGCCAGGTGTTCATCATTGATGCCTGAATAGCTGATCGGCATGTTATATCCGGCGAACTCAGCCATTTTTGCACCCAGTTCAAGGTGTTTATGCGTAAAGGGTGTGGTTTTCATAACCGATGTAGTTTAAGAAACAGAGCGCGAATTTAAAACTTGCGCTGCAGGCAGCCAATAATAATATGGTCCCGGCTGTTCCGCCAAAGGCGGTCATATCCGGGACCATTGTCTTTTGTGATTCAGTTAACTCAGGTTCGTTAGCAAAACCAGGGTTGCGCTGGATTCACTCGATTCATCATCCTTGTCTTCGTCATTCTTTTCAGTGGCCGGCGTATTTAGATTCCGGGTAGTTTTCGGTTTATGATAACGGTAATCTCCATTTGGATTTTTCTTTTGAGTACTATCTGGTAAAACATTCCGGTTCTGTTCTTCATTATTATTTTCGTCGCGGTAGTTTTTGTTTGTTCTTTCGAGACCGTTTTCAGTCATTACATATTCGACTTCCGATGTCCAGGAATATGATTCATCATTGTCTGAATCGTTCCATTCAATATCTATTCCGTTATTACGCCAGCGCTTTCTGTTTACGGTGAACCATTTATATTCATCCAGGTTTCTCTTCATCAGTATTTTTTTACCAACCGGCATTTCAATGACCAGTAATACTTTCTGATTGCGGAATAATTGATTCGGCGTGATAATAAATCCGCGTGACAGGGACAGAATGCTGTCTTTCTGTTCGATCGGAAAATTTATTTGCGAAGCGAGATTCCTGGCTTCCGCTGAATTGCTCCCCAGACTGCTTTTGACTCTTTCCAGGTGCCAGGAGCTGTCTTTACTTTTAACAACATCTATGCGGACTGTATTCAGCGTAACGCTGTCTTCTGTTAGGTTAAAGAAGGGGCCTCTATGCCGCCAGTTCATGCCCATCCAGTCGCCGGAATCGTCAATATAGTAGGGTTTTGAATCATCAATTTTAACCGTCATCTTACCATTTGCAGGCGCGGTCAGTTCGATTTCATCATGCACAGATGAAGGTGTGCTGTAATGTCTTCCGACAGAAGCAGCCAGGAAAATCACGCAGATCAGGCCAATTACCCAGAGGCTGCCGAAAGTATATCCCAGATAATTGTTACGGCTTCTGGCTCCAATGATTCGACGTATTAACCAGGTCAGTATGCCAATCACGGGTAACAGCAGGAATAGAACTATAACTCCCCATATCATGATATTCTGCCAGAAACCCTGAATGAAATAATTTTTCAAAGGCATTAAACCCGCGCCACCAAAAAGCACGCCGATCAGTGCAGTAACCAGCGCAAAAGTGACAATCGCTGAAATGAATAAAAAG
>DASXKM010000564.1:0-6472 GCA_036496825.1 Puia sp.
ATGAACCGTAAATTCGAGCGCTGCATAACAGGCCAGCCCGAAAAAAATGATCAGTTTACTTACGGAAGAATCTGAGCTGGCTGAACTGAGCAGAATAAACAATCCCAGCGAACAGGATGCAATGATCGTAGTCAAAACAAACAATCCGATACAAATAAAAACATTGGGGGTATAAAATCCGGACGGATATGCTTCCCTGATCTTTGCGTTTTCTTCCGCCGTAATACATCCGGCATCCACAGCATCCTGAGCCTGGTCAAGCACAAAAAGATTGTCAAGGCCTTTCTGGTTATACGCTATCATTCGCTTTCATTTTACGATTGACAGAAATGAGCAACCTGACCAGGAAGATGGAAGAAAGAATAAAATAAAGCAGATCAATATAGATGATGTTCATGTTGTAACCGCTTCTGTTTTCCAGGGCGGTTACGATGGCATAACTGACAGCGAAATAGGTGTACAGGGTTGCCAGCAGAAAAAAATAAAACGAGTTCTTCTTAATCGCTCTTCGGTATATAAAAAAAGCAATCACTAAAATGAGCAAAAACCAGAGAATAAATGAGCGCTGACTAATAAACAGGATAGCAAGACCGGATATAAAAAGAATATGTGTCCCAAAATTATTGTAGGTAAACGCAAAATGCTTTTTGATATTTTTTCTTTCAGTGATCAGCGCCGCCAGCAAAAGAATCACGCCCAGAAGCAGCCCGACATACAACAGACTCCTGTCTTCAAAACTATTATCCTTAAAAATGCGCAAAGGGGTGATGGCAATCCCCATCCATGCTGCCAGATTGGTAATGGCAAGATTAAGCACACCCAGATGGTCAAAAGAATAGGCGCAGAAAAATAAAACCACCATGGGGATGAATGTAGCCAGCCCGAACCGGTTTCCAAATACCCCATAGGCATACTGGAGATAGGCGACGAATGTGATCATCGTCAGACAGCCAAGCAGAAGAACATAATCAAAGAATGGATTGGAAGCCGGTACTTTTTCCCAGGAGAAGGGCAACGCAACGCGCCGGCAATAATAAAAACAGCCCAGCGACACCAGCGAAATAGTGGCGAGTATCACCTGATGACCGATCGAATCAATATTTTTATAAACGAGAATGCCGAGGCCTCCGCTCACCAGCGTTACACCCAGATAGAGAATGGTCTTTAGTTCCCAGTGCACCGAAAAAAGCTCGTGTTTTTCCACTGCTTCCACTTTCTTAAGGGATCCCTCACTGATCAGTCCCTCCTGGCAAAGCCGTTGAAATGTTTGAATATCCATAATTGGTTACACGCGAAATATAGGTAATTATATGGAGACATACATTAAGCATTACGCCTTGCGCCTTAAGCGATACTTTGATTATTTGTTTCATTTGATTTCACCAAAAAAATACTGCTTATCTTAGAGTTGTGCGTTGCTTTTGGATTCCCGCATAAAAAACACGACATGAAAATTCCGGAGTTATGAATTTTTTTGACCGGTCAATGATCGATTTTGTTTTCAAGCACTTCAGCCGATCCTATTACTTTTTTCACACGGTTGAATTTATGGCGGCAGATAATCTTCTCAAGGGAGGCCTGGTCGCTATTCTGTTCTGGTATTTATGGTTTAAAACCGATCCGGATAATTCGGCGAAGCGGGTTCAATTAGTAGCAACCCTGATTTCGGTGTTTTTTGTCATGGTAATAACGCTGAGTTGTGCAGGTTTAGCGCCTTTCCGGCAAAGGCCTTTTCAAAATCCGGACTTTCAATTTAACTCTTTGATACCGTTTAATGCAATGCTCACAACAATGAGTTCATTTCCCAGCGATCATGCTGCACTATTTATGTCGCTTGCAACCGGTTTTTATTTTGTATCAAGGAAAACCGGCATAATAACAATGCTTTTTGTTTTTATTTATATTTTATTTCCCAGATTGTACCTTGGGTATCATTACCCGACAGACGTTCTTGTCGGCAGTATTATTGGTGTTTCTGTTACAGTGTTCTTCAGTCGTTCGGAGGTTGTAAAGAATATTATTTCTAAAAGAATTATGCCTTTTTCAATAAAATATCCGGGGTATTTTTATTCCTTTCTATTTTTAGTTACCTATGAGATTGCCGAATTATTTGGAGGTTCCAGGGAAATTCTCAGTTATCTCCATAACCTGTATAAGCACCAGTTTTAGCATTTCAATTATTTTGAGTACGTCTCCATGGGAACGTTTTATGAATCGGTCAGAATCAACAAACCCTCAAACTCTATTCCATGACACTGCATTTAAAATCTATTCTGCGCTTTACCAGGTTGTTGCTGCTTCTCGAATTTTTTGTGTCTTCCTGCATTGCCCAGACTTCTGACGACCAACTCAAACAGGATTTGTTGAAACTGGCGCAGGAATTGAATATTCGGGTGAAAGCACACGACACCACTGCGCTGAAAGACATTGTAGCAAGCGAATATTTACTTACGGGACCAAAATTTCCTCAGGCAGTGCGCCGTGAACAATGGTTAGAGAAAAGTTTACAATGGTCTTTTGACTCAGCAACGATTACCGATATTTCACTTTCGAATTGGGGAGAAGTAGCTGTTCTCCGGTCTATGCAGCATTTTTACAACCTGGTGATCGGAAGCAACCAGCCAAGCTCGAAATCTGAAGCCTGGGTTACGGATCTGTGGATGAAACATGATGACAGATGGCAACTCGTAACCAGAGTAAGTGAAAGACTTCCCCAAAAGTAAAGTCGTAGCAACTAACCACTTATCGCGACTGAGTATATTTTCGGCAGGACTTGCCCAGTCTCCACTGGCATCATGATTGACACATGTATTTCGCGATGAGTGCACTGTACAGAGGAAAGTTTTATTCCGGGACGAGCGGCTTGGTATTGAGCGAGCCGAATAAGAAGTCTTTCCCGGTTTCTTTTCAGGAAAAAAGCCGCCTGGAATACTATGCCTCCTTATTCAATAGCATCGAAGTTAACAGCAGCTTTTACAAAATCCCGCAATTCAAAACCTGCCTTCGGTGGGCAGAGTCGGTGCCCGGTTCTTTTAAATTCACCGTAAAAATCTGGAGGGGAATCACACATGTAGAAAATTTCAATGAAGGGGATGTCAAAAAATTTATGTTTGCCGTGCGCGGACTGAAAGGAAAAACGGGCTGCCTCCTCATTCAGTATCCCGCCCGATCGAAATCCACTTTCAGGAACCTGGAAGATCTGCTGAGACTGATTCACGATCTGGATCCGGAATGGAAACCAGCGATCGAGATCAGAAATCCCGAATGGCTCACAGAAGATTTTACGAGTTTAATAAAGAGCTACCATGCCAGCCTGGTTTTGCATGACCGGCAAAACGCAGAAATTCTGAATATTGCAATCCATTCTTCATTTGTTTACCTCCGATACCACGGACCAACCGGTGATTTTAGGGGAAGTTATTCCGAAACCTGGTTAAAGAATCAGGCCATCGCCATCGCCGGATATCTGAAATCCGGGATGGATGTATTTGCCTATTTTAATAATACCATGGGAGATGCAGTCAGTAACCTGAAGACATTAAACAGAATGGTAAACGATCAGTTGAACAATCAATGATAAACAAAGCAGGTAACTAACGGTCTTTCCTTTCAAATGAAAAGATTTCTGCATCTGCGTTGAGTCTGCCCAGAATCATATCCCTGATCATCTCAGCCGCGATCTGACTAAATGTAATTCCATTGCCGCCAAAACCCAGCGCATAGTAAACGAAAGGTGTTTTGGGATACTTACCAATATAAGGCAGGGAGTCCCTGGTTTTTCCGAATGTACCACTCCAGGAAAATTCCGGTTTAAATTCAATTTTCGGAAAAACCTGACCGATATCTTTACATAATTGTGCTGCCTTTTTTTCGTATAAATTACGGGAAGCACGATTGCTGAAACGCTCATCACGGCCGCCGGCCATCAATCGGTTGTCGCGGGTGATTCGTGCATATAGATAAGGATCATCCGTGTTCCAAAACATGGTATTTTTTTTCCAGGGATGGTCTTTCTCTTTACGATTTTCAGAAACGGTGGCATAGGTACAATACAGGTCCACTATTTTCTTTGAAATAAAATTGACGACTTCAAATCCGGTGGCATTCACCATATTTGCTGCGCGGATGTGAAAGCTGTCCTGCGTTGTGAGTTCCAAACCATTCGACCGGGACTTTATTTCAGATATCTCTGTCCGGTCATAAACCCTCAGTCCTTTTTTTATACTATGTTGAAGTAGTGCATGTGTAAAGGTATAGGCGTCTACAGTTGCTCCCTTTTCGGATAAAATAGCATATTCAGCAAGCATGCCATACCGGTCCATCATCTCCTTTTTATCCAGTACGGATACCTGAAAACCTGCATGAAGTCTTGCCCTGCACTCCCTCTCTATAAATTTCTTTTCTGCGCCGCGGCTTGTAAAAAAAATGCTATCGCATGTATCGTAATCGTCGTATCCGATGTCAGTCATCAGGCTGATCAGTTTGTCAATCGACCCGCCGCATAACTGATAAGCCCTAATGGCCGGACCTTCACCGACCTTTTTTTTCAAAAGATGAAGCGGCTCATCCAGTTCGTATTGAAGCAGTGAAGTGCTGGCACAGGTACTGCCAAGACCAATACTTCGGCCATCCACCAAGATTGTCCCGACGCCTGCCTGCGTCAGATAGTAAGCGGTTAGAGCGCCGGAAATCCCGCCACCCACAATTACGACACGGGTATTTATATTTTCCAGTAATTTGGGATATGCATAAGGCAGTCCGTTTTTTATCATCCAGAATGGATATCCGGCAGTGAGATTCATGCAGGATTACGTAAATAATAATGCCATGAGGCCGGACGGCATCGGGTTTGATGAGGATGATTTAAAACGATGGAACTGATCACCCAGATATTCGGCGAAGGGAAAGACCTGAATCCCCTGCAGATGGCCGCCCGCGCAATCGTAATATTTTTTATCGCCCTGCTCCTGATTCGCCTGTCGGGAAGACGATCATTCGGACTTCATACTCCGCTGGATAATATTATCGCCATCATGCTCGGAGCTATTTTAAGCCGTGCCGTAGTAGGTGCTTCGGATTTTTTGGGTGTAATCCTGACCTGCACAGTGGTGGTCCTTTTACATCGCATCCTTTCCTGGTTAACCATCCGGAATAAAAAGCTTTCCAGGCTGATAGAAGGCCGTCGGATACTGGTTTTTTCCGATGGAAATTTTATCAGGGGCAATATGGAAAAGGCGCTGGTATGCAAGGAAGACATCCTGGAGGGAGTCAGAAAAACCGCACTCACCGACCAGCTCGATCAGATACGCGAGATTTATATCGAAAGGAACGGAGATGTCACCTCTATAAAAAAAGTATCCTGACAACGGTCAGGTCCTTTTGAATGGTCAGGACTTTTCTGTACCAATCCCTTCACTAATCGTGTCTTCAATATTCTTTTTTCGCTCATCCTGCTGTGTCGCTTCATCGATGGAGTGGGACTTCTGAAGACTTTCATCTTTTTTTGTAAGCCCGCTTAAGGTTGAGTAGTATTTCTGAATCACTTTTAGTTCTTCCTCCGAAAGATTTTCAACATTCACAAGCCGGTTGCTTGCAAAAGCATGCGCAGCAACCAGTTCATTCAGTTTTAGCTGAATGGCCAGTGAGTCTTTATTCTGCGCTTTCTGGATGAGGAAAACCATCAGAAAAGTAATGATGGTGGTGCCGGTGTTAATGACCAGCTGCCAGCTTTCGGAAAAATGAAAGAGGGGACCAACTGCCGCCCAGATGATGACAGATAATAAGGCTATAATAAATGCCGGTGTACTGCCCGTCACCTTTGTAACAGCACCCGCAAACCGTTCTGAAAAGCTGGGTTCAATCGTTTTGTCGATACTCATAAAATGATTTTTGAAAATTGGGACTAAATATGCCGTGATCAATTCAATGCTCGTGCCTTTCGATTTAGAAGGAATAAAATCGGCCGAAATATGGAATAAGACCTTTCCTTTCCTTAAAATACCTGGAAATTCCTTCCGTAGAAAACATCTGCGAGTAAAAAAATCTACAGATCTGCTGTTTTACCACGTGATGTTATGGGATAGGTTTCACAGGCTACTAAACTGATCAATGTTTTAGGCTTTCAGCTTTTGGCCTTGGGCTTTTTTAAAAAATTCGTTGTATTTTGTCGGGACAGTGCTTCAAAAAAAATAAAATGAATTCGGAACAGTGGGTCGGGTTGTCAGCCAGTGTTTGTACGACTATTGCACTGCTCCCTCAGCTTTATAAGATTATCAAGGCGAAAAAAGCAGAGAATGTATCACTACTCTGGATTTTTATCTTATTCGCAGGTCTTTGCGGCTGGATTCTTTATGGTTTTTTGAAAAAAGATATTATTATTATCATCTCGAATATCGCAGGTGCGACGTTGAATGGCCTGATTGCCATTTTTGCCATGAAATATAAAAATCTCAAATAAAAGCCACCGTTTTAA
>DASXKM010000565.1:0-6301 GCA_036496825.1 Puia sp.
TTTTAATCATTTTTACCGGTTGCCATAAGGCAAATATCGAAAGCAGGGGCCTGCATGATTTTCAACAGATCAATCTGGTGGCAAACAGCGCAGCATATTCTCCGGTTCTGATTGATCCCACTCTCCATAATGCGTGGGGGCTTGCCTGGGCGCCGAGTGGTATTGCATGGGTCAATTCAATGTCAGGGCATGTAAGTGAATTATATACCGGCGAAGGAGCCATCGTGCGGCCACCGGTTAATATTCCATCTCCGGCAGATACGATTGGCGGGCTACCGACCGGTATTGTTTTTGCCGGAGGTGCGGGGTTTATGCTCTCGAATAATCAGGCGCCTAATTTTCTTTTCACTGGCGTTGATGGTGTTGTTTCGGGATGGAACGGCGCCGCAGGAAATAATGCTTTGAGAATAGCAAATAATTCGGCCACATCGTCCTACACGGGACTGGCCCTGGCTACCTGGAACGGCTCGCATTTTTTATATGCAGCAAATTTCAGGACAGGGAAAATCGATGTATGGGATACAACATTCTCCGCTGTCTCCATGTCCTTTCATGATCCTGCACTGCCGTCCGGATATTCTCCTTTTAATATTCAATCCGTGGGTAACTGGCTTTTTGTTGAATATGCAAAACCGGCACCCGATGGGAGAAGTCAGGCAGGAGCAGGACTGGGTCTGGTAGATGTATTTAATCCTGATGGGAGTTTCGTCAGAAGATTTGCATCCAGAGGCACTCTTAACGCACCCTGGGGTGTTGTGATAACACCCGCTAATTTTCTCCAGAGTCTGGATATGTCGGATGATGATGGTCACAAGAATGGAAACGAAGACCATGGAAATAAGGATAATAACGATCTGGATCAACCGCCGGTTATCCTGGTCGGCAACTTTGGAGATGGAAGAATCAATGTTTATTCAACCCAGGGTCAGTTTATGGGACAATTGCAATCTCATAACCGGACCATTGTTATCGATGGTCTGTGGGCATTATCTTTTGCTCCCACCACTTCAACAATCGATCAAAAAAGACTCTATTTCACTGCCGGACCGGCTGGTGAAACAGACGGATTGTTTGGTTATCTGATCAAAAATTAGACATAACCGTTAAATAATGAGGCCGTCTCTGTTTTGCAGAGGCGGCCTCTTTGTCTGAACCCATTTAGCTGAGGAATGAAAGTCCCCACCAGTCATTCCCCGCTTTTTCCATTGGAAAGGTTAAACGACAGACGAAGCATAAAGATCCGCCTGCCCATTCAGCCTTATTTATTACCTTAATACGAGGTTTTTTCATCCGGGTTAACATGAACAGTAAAATTTTTATAAAATGAAGAATATTCTGTCTTCCCTGCCGGTCTTTGCCTGTTTTTGCATGTCCCTCGTTTCATGCAATAACAATAATGAAGCAAACCCGGCTACGCAGGTTACCATCGATTCCCTGAATATGCAGATAAAATCGCTAAAGGACAGTCTGAATCAGAACGCGTCGAATAAAAAAATGGTCGCCGATTTTTACCAGTCTTTGTTTGGAGACAAAAACCAGGCTTCCATAGATCAATATATTGGCGATACCTATATTCAGCACAACCCGTCATTGCCTGACGGCAAGGACGCTTTGAAAAAAGCGGTTGCCATTGGGTTTAAGGGTCAGCCAAAAGATACGGTCGATGTAAAACATCTCGGTGCTGACGGCAACTTTGTATATATCCACACGAAATCAAAAATGGGTAGTAAAACATATTCAATTCTTGACATTTTCAGGGTGGAAAATGGTAAAATCACGGAGCACTGGGATGTTATGCAGGAGGTTCCTGCAAAGTCCGCTAATACGCATCCTATGTTTTAAAACATTTTTATACAATCAAAAAAACTTTTGGAATCACAAATAATGGAATTCCACCGCGTTGGATATCTGGTTATCAGGAAATTTTGCAATAAACAGGAGGTTGATAAACTATAGACGACCACCATTGAAGACAGCATCCTGACCAGGAATGCGCTTGACCTGAGTGATCTTCGCCGGACTTTTTAAACCTGTTCTATTGTCATAATGAAACCCTGAAACTTTGAGGAAAAAAATATTTATCGTGATATGGCTACTCGGCGTCATCTTGTTATTCAGTTTCAGGACACCGGTAAAATACTATCAGTTTTATGACAGCTATGTCGTTATATACACCCATATTTTCAGCGACCGGGGAAAGATCCTGGCGGGTCAGCTGGTGCTCTATTTATTTATCTGGACGGCGGTTATTGTACTTGTTTATTGGGCGCTGAAAGGCTTAAGGCTTAAAGCCTAAAGCCTAAAGACTAAAGCAAATTTTTAATGATGCAAAGTATCAAATGATAATTAACAACTGACAACTAACACTGAACTTATTCCCGCCATCATTGTTTCATATGTACCTCCCTCACAAAAAGGGGTTTATCTAAATACACACCGCATGGATCAGCAAAATGTTCTTACAAAGATTGCCCTGAATGCATGGCAGATACAGGCAGACCGCGCAACGAAGTTTATCAATGAATGTTCTGATGAATTGTTACTAAAAGAAATTGCACCCGGGAAGAACAGGGGTATTTATCTGGTCGGCCATTTGGCCGCCATCCATGATGCCATGCCGGAAATACTCGGATTTGGCAAAAAAAACCATCCTGAGCTTGCGGCCATTTTTATAACTGCCCCGGATAAAACCGTTGATAAAATTCCTTCCGTTTCGGAACTAAGAGCTATCTGGACAACGGTGCACGACAGATTAAAAAATGAATTTTCAAAGATTCCCGCAGATAAATGGTTTACACGTCACGAATCGATGACCGATGCGGACTTCGAAAAAGATCCGGCCCGAAATAAAATGAGTGTACTGGTAAACCGCACCAATCACCTTGCCTATCATTTTGGGCAATTACGTCTGTTAAAGTAGTACTCATTATCTTCGCCGATCTAATAAACCAAAAATATGAAACGAGTCGCAATCACAGGATTGGGAGTACTGACGCCATTGGGCAATTCGGTGAATGAATTCTGGAAAAATATTATTGAAGGAAAAAGTGGCGCGGGACCCATTACCAAATTTGATGCCTCCAAATTCAAAACGAGGTTTGGTTGCGAGGTGAAAGGATTTCATCCGGAAGATCACTTTGAAAAAAAAGAAATAAAAAAATACGATCTCTTTTCACTTTATGCTATGGCGGCGAGTGATCAGGCGCTGGCAGATGCAGGACTGAATCCCGCATCCATGAGTGATGAAGAGTTATATGATATCGGTGTGATCTGGGCTTCTGGAAACGGCGGTATCGGAACCTTCGAAGAACAGTTAAAAGAATTTTATGCCGGCGACGGAACTCCGCGGTTCAACCCCTATTTCATTCCAAAAATGATTGTGGACATTGCTGCCGGCGCCATCTCGATCCGTCACAGACTTTATGGTCCGAATTATTGTACCGTTTCTGCCTGTGCTTCTTCCAACACCGCCCTTATCAATGCATTTGATACGATCCGTTTGGGAAAAGCAAGCATCATGGTGGCGGGTGGTTCCGAAGCTGCCATCACCCCATCATCTGTCGGCGGATTTAATGCATCTCAGGCACTTTCAAAAAGAAATGATATTCCCGAAACCGCTTCCAGGCCATTTGACAAAGACCGTGACGGATTCGTGATTGGTGAAGGAGCCGGTGCGCTGATTTTGGAAGAATGGGATCATGCAATAAAAAGAAAGGCTAATATTTATGCAGAGATGGTTGGCGGCGGCATGGCTGCTGATGCCTTTCACCTGACCGGAACTCATCCCGAAGGACTCGGTGCCAAACTTTGCATTACAAGAGCACTGAACGATGCGGGCCTTGGACCTTCTGATATTGATTATATCAATGCACATGCAACATCCACCGGCATCGGAGACATCAGCGAAATGAAAGGTGTTGAAAGTATTTTCGGAGATCAGCAGGTTCATATCAGCGCCACCAAATCCATGACGGGCCATTTGCTCGGAGCGGCGGGAGCTGTTGAAGGCATTATCAGTGTTCTCTCCGTAAAACATAATATCATTCCCGGCACGATCAATACAGTAAATATTGATGAACATATTCCCGCCAATTTAAATATCGTGATCGGCAAATCCATACAGCGCACCGTGAACTACAGCCTGAATAATACTTTTGGTTTCGGCGGTCATACAGCGAGTTCTATTTTTAAGAAAGTATCCCGGTGAAGTTGACGGTTGGCAGTTGGCGGTTGCTATTGATTTGACTCTCTAAAAGGTGGGTGATGGAAAATTATGATGTCATTATTATCGGTTCAGGTGCAGGGGGCGGAACATTGTTACATAAACTCAGGGACAGCGGGAAAAAAATTCTGATACTGGAAAGAGGCGGATTTCTTCCACGCGAAAAAGAGAACTGGAGCAGCATCGAAGTATTCCAGAAAGAGAGGTATCATACTAAAGAGGTTTGGAAGACAACCGGCAACAGGGATCTGCATCCGGGCACCGGTTACTGGGTTGGCGGGAATACAAAGGTTTATGGGGCAGCTTTGTTTCGTCTGAGGGAAAAGGACTTTGAGAAGCTGGAACATGCAGGCGGTATTTCACCAGAGTGGCCATTGAAGTATAAAGATTTTGAACCTTATTATACCGAAGCTGAAAAATTATTTTGTGTACACGGGAAAATGGGTCTGGATTCAACTGAACCGTTTCGTTCCGGAGAATATCCATATCCAGCGGTAAGTCACGAACCACGCATTCAGGAATTGCATGATCAGCTGGTAAAAAATGGTCTTCATCCTTTTTATATGCCGATGGGTGTGAAACTGAACGAAGCGGATCCCCTGAACAGCGAATGTATCCGATGCAATACATGCGATGGATTTCCCTGCCTGATCCATGCAAAAAGTGATGCCGATATAAATTGCGTAAGGCCTTCGCTTTCTTATAGCAATGTAACACTGCTGACTGAAGCAAAAGT
This sequence comes from Puia sp., assembly GCA_036496825.1. Lineage (GTDB taxonomy): Bacteria > Bacteroidota > Bacteroidia > Chitinophagales > Chitinophagaceae > Puia. Next base: position 4,959 of record DASXKM010000565.1, read on the forward strand.
TGAACGCCTTATTACGAATACGGCGGGTAATGAAATCGACTATATTGAGGTAACGCACAAGAATGAAAAACTTCAGTTTAAAGCATCTCTTATCGTCGTCGCCTGTGGCGCTATTAATTCTGCGGCCCTTTTGTTAAAAAGCGCAAACGATCGTCATCCGAACGGATTATCCAATGCGAGTGATCAGGTCGGAAGAAATTTTATGAAACACCTGAGTGCTGCCATGCTCGGTATCAGTACAAAAGAAAATCCGACGAAATTTCAAAAAACGATGGCAGTGAACGACTATTATTTCGGCACCAGTGATTTTAAATTCCCCATGGGACACGTGCAACTGCTGGGCAAATCTGACAAAGATCAGATATCACCCGACGCACCATTCTTTACACCGGGGAAGACATTAAGCGAGATGGCTTCTCATTCCATCGACTGGTGGTTTACAGGAGAAGATCTTCCGGTATCCGATAACCGGGTAACTGTGAATGACGGACAGATCCATCTTGAATACAATGAAAATAATCAGGAAGGTTTCAGAAGACTGATCCATACCTGGAAAGAAGTGCTGGGAGGAATCGATTCAGGACACAGCCTGATTCCACACGCCATTTATTTAAGTAAGGACATTCCCCTGGCTGGCGTTGCGCACCAGGTGGGAACGTTAAGATTCGGAGCGGATCCTTCCAGTTCAGTACTCGACATCAATTGCAAGTCGCATGAAATTGCCAACCTGTATGTGGTGGATGGAAGTTTTTTCCCTTCTATTGGCGCTGTGAATCCTTCACTGACCATTATCGCCAATGCCCTGCGGGTTGGGGATCATTTGCTGTCCGGGATTTAATTCTGAATCACTTCAAAATCGGAAGCTTTTACTTTTCCCAATTGTTGTAATTCATCATTGTTCCACCTTTCATCCGGCGCACCGCTGATATACATATTGCTGCCGATGTCAGCCAGGATCAAACCATATTTTTTGAGTGCTTTTAATATTGCCTGGTCATTCGCCGGGAAGATGCTGATATCAAAATTGGCTCTCAGGCGAATCTTCGCGCCAAATGGAATTGAATATTGTCCCCCCTTACTGCTCACCTGGTGTGTTGCAGGAGAAATATAACCGGGTTTTACGTTTGCAGAAGAAAGTGTAAAACGAATCGCATGATGGATCGTCCCACTGGCTACTTCATCATATTTGACCAGTCCCGGGAAAATAGGAAGGCCCGCCGCATCAGCGGAAGTCCATCCATCAGGTCTTAGTGCATTGGATGCGAGATTGAATACAGCACCAGAGGATGCTTCCCAATGATCACCGTTCAAACCGGCATTATATAATTCGTATAACATGTCGT
>DASXKM010000566.1:0-5203 GCA_036496825.1 Puia sp.
AGTGAGTATAAGAATATAGGAGTATAAGAGTATAGGAGTGGGTTTTTAATTTTTTTATTATGAAAAGAAGAGATTTTATAAGAAACGGGGCATTGGCATCAGCTGCCGGTATTCAGATTTTGAATTTCCCGGTATTCGGAAAAAACGCGCCATCCAATAAAGTGATCCTGGCCGTGATGGGCGTGAACAGCCGTGGCGCTTACCTCGCCAAATCCTATGCGCAGCTGCCCAATGTGGAGATCGCCTATATCTGTGATGTGGAAGATGGTGCCATCAAAAATGGTTTCGATGCATTGAAAGCCGCGGCACGCAAACCAATCCTTGTAAAAGATATCCGTGAGCTGGTGAAGAAAAATGATTTTGACGGACTGGTGATCGCAGCACCGGATCACTGGCATACGCCGGCGGCGATTCTCGGTGTATCGCACGGAAAGAATGTTTATGTAGAAAAACCATGCGGACATAATCCGGCAGAAGGTGAAATGCTGACAGCGGCCATGAGCCGTTATGGAAAGCTGATCCAGATGGGTAATCAGCGAAGGTCGATGCCCACATTGATTGAAGCCGCAAAAGAAGTACACGAAGGCGCCATCGGCGAACCTTACCTCGGAAAAGCATGGTATGCCAATGACCGTAAATCCATCGGCAAAGGAATCGTGGTGCCTGTGCCGCCCACACTCGATTACGAACTCTGGCAGGGACCCGCGCCGAAAAGAGAATATAAAAATAATCTCATCCATTATAACTGGCATTGGTTCTGGAACTGGGGTACGGGAGAAGCCTGTAACAACGGAACCCATGAAATTGACTGCTGCCGCTGGTTCCTGGGCGTCGACTATCCGACGAGGGTGGTTTCTTCCGGCGGGCGATATGCCTTTCAGGATGACTGGCAAACACCCGATACACAGATTGCCTCATTCGAATTCGGAACAAAAAAAGCCATTACCTGGGAGGGCAGGAGCTGTAATAAATTTCCTGTAGAAGGTTCCGGCAGGGGCTTTATAATTTATGGTGATAAAGGAACCCTGGTAAACACAGGCGCGGCCGACTATAAAATCTATGACCTGTCCAACAAATTGATGAAAGAAGTGAAGGGAGAAATGGCTGCTGATCCTACGAATCCGGTGAGTGCAACGGGCAATCTGGATTTCTACCACTTCGAAAATTTTGTCAACAGCATACGTGGTGAAGCGAAACTGAATTCACCCGTCAACGAAGCACAAAAATCGGTGCTGCTCTGTCACCTTGCCAATATATCACAGCGGACCGGCCGCACGCTGAATTGCGACGACAAAAACGGTCATATCCTCCAGGATGAAGAGGCGATGAAATTGTGGAGCAGGGAATACGAGAAAGGATGGAAACCGGTAGTCAATGATTAATTATCAAATATTAATTATTAACGACTGCCAACTGCCAACTGTCAACTGATATCATGATCCCCGCTGTGATCCACCAGTCGCTTTTGTATTTCTGGAAAGTCCCTTCGTGTTGAGTTTTCCTTTTTGATTTTGCTGATTTGGTTTTGCATTACCAATTCCACCGCCGCCCGGACGGTTATCTTTTTTGTTTTTCTTATTTGGGATAAGTGACATAAACGGATATTTACCCAAAGTTAAATGATTCTGTAAAATTGTCAGATTTTAAGTTATTAAATGATGAACGATCGCCTGATACCGCTGAATGAAGTGTTGAATATATCAGGAAGGTTCACGATGCGGACTAACGGTCACGAATACGTCAATCCATAAATATTCCTGTGATTAACACTGTTACAGTCCGCGTTTAAACAATGTTTCGATCATCTTTTTTCCTTTAACGTTTCCTTCTGTTTGGTTATAAGGCGGTAACTGTTCGCTTCCGTACAGTCCCGTATACCCTGAAACAGCGTGTTTATTGATTTACAGCGTTTTAATGTTTTGGCATGGCATTGCATAATACTTGTCAGAACCGACTCCTGTTTTTCTAAAATGTTTTTTCTACAGCGCTGCAACATCTTCGAATAACATGCGTCATATTAAACAGACATTCATCAACACCATAAAAAACTTTTCAAAATGAAAAAGATAATTTTATCAATGGCAATCGCGCTGGCCGTGTTCAGCACTGCATTTGCAAAACCGGACAGTATCAATGATCGCGCAGTAGCTGCTTTTCAAAAAGATTTTCACAAGGCATCCGATGTAAGCTGGGTTTCTACAAGCAATTATGCCAGGGCTACCTTCCGGATGGATAATGAAACACAGTTTGCCTATTATGATTTTCAGGGAAACCTGATCGGCGTGGTACACAATATGCTGACCAGCAGTTTGCCTGCTAACCTTAGCAGGGATATAAAGAAACATTATTCCAATTACTGGGTTTCTGAACTTTTCCAGATTACCAGCGACAAAGGAGTTTACTACTATGTAGAATTAAAAAATGCAGATGAAACCATTGCGCTGACTACTGAGGGAGGTAATGGCTGGCAGAGATTTGCATTACCAAAAAATAAGAACTGATTTCTGATATATTTTTAGCACTAGTCTTTTGGTTTAGATTGGAATCCCTCCGTTCCCGGAGGGATTCTCAGTTTATATAAAAAGCGCCATCTTCGCAGCCGGGAATTTATCTGAATGCGAAAAACACTGGTCGTTGCAGGTGGCGGAGCTGCCGGTTTTTTTTGTGCCGTTACGGCTGCACGATTAAATCCACAATTAAAAGTAATACTGGTAGAAAAGACCGGTAAACTATTATCAAAAGTAAAGGTCAGCGGTGGCGGACGCTGTAATGTAACGCATGCCTGCTTTTCCATTCCGGATATGGCCAGAAAATATCCGCGGGGTTCAAATTTTGTAAAAAAAACCTTTCACCAGTTTTTTACGACGGATACCATTCAATGGTTTGAAGAAAGAAAATTGTCGCTGAAAACGGAAGAGGACGGCCGGATGTTTCCGGTTTCCAATTCTTCGCAGTCCGTGATAGATTGTCTCCTACAGGAGGCCGGTCAGCAGAAAGTAGAGATCCGGCTTCATCATGAAATTAAATCGATCGATTATTTACCGGACTCCCATTCTTTTACTCTCCATTTCAGCAATGAATTAAAACTGCATGCCGATTTTCTTTGTCTTGCCTGCGGCGGATATCCAAAGTCTTCGATGTTTGAATGGATCCTGCAAAGCGGGCATACCATTGAGGAACCGGTACCCTCACTGTTTACATTTAACATACCTGGAAATTCCATTAATAAACTGACAGGTGTTTCCGTTCCGGACGTACAGGTAAGGATTTCGGGTGAAACGCTGAAGGAGAGAGGTCCTTTGCTTGTTACGCATTGGGGCATGAGCGGACCGGCCATATTGAAATTATCGGCCTGGGGCGCCAGGATATTAAAAGAAAAAGAATACCGTTTTGAAATCCGCGTGAACTGGCTGGGGGACCGCTCCGAACAATCGGTTCGTGATGAAATGCTCATGACGAGGGAATCTTCCGGAGGAAAAAAAATCAGACAAAGAAATACATTCGGTCTCCCGCAGCGGCTTTGGGAATGGTTATTGGATGAAGCCGGCATAAAAGATATTCACTGGGCCGATCTTCCGGCAGCCCTTCAAAATAAACTGATACAGCTTCTCACGGCACAGTCTTTTCAGGTGGATGGCAAGACGACATTCAAAGAAGAATTTGTGACGGCGGGCGGTATTCGTCTGGCAGAGATCAACCATCATACCATGGAAAGCCGCATCAGACAGGGTTTGTACTTCGCCGGTGAACTGCTGGATGTGGATGCTTTAACCGGTGGTTTTAATTTCCAGCATGCCTGGACGAGTGGGTTTATTGCGGGGAAGTCGGTTGCGGAAAAGTCTTTGTCGTTGACCGATGACCGTTGACCGTTTAGTTGGCGGTTGGCGGTTGATGGTTGGCGGTTGATGGTTGGCGGTTGACGGTTGTCGGTTGACGGTTGACGGTTGACGGTTGGCGGTTGACGGTTGAGAATAACGATTGGGTTTTAGACTTTGGGCTTTAGGCTTTGAGCATAAAAAGATTTTTATTTTCAGGAACAAATTACCTTTAATGATTCCAAACCATTCAATCTTTTTTATGAAAAAGAACATTGTATGTTTTATTTTGTTGTTGTCATTGGCAAACCCTTCCAAATCTCAAACAACACAACCATTGACATTAAAACAGGTACTTTTAAACCAACTGAAAACCACGCATAATAAAGAAGAGTGGTTTGCGCCCCTGAGTATTGCAGTGGAGGGAATAACGGCCGAACAGGCCAACTGGAAGCCGAAGGGCGCCGATCATTCGATCGCGGAACTTACCAATCACATCATCTTCTGGAACGAGGAAAACCTGGCAAAATTTCTTGGTGAACCTGTGCCTCATTTTTCAGGAAATAATAATGAAACTTTTACAGCTGTCAATAAAGACACATGGCCCAAAACAGTGAAAAAGGCAGACAGTGTTCTGACCGCATGGGAAAATGCGATCGAAGCGGCCGATGATGCAAAACTGGAAAAATGGTATGAGATCATCGGTCATATCAGCACGCATGATGCGTATCACACCGGCCAGATTGTTTTCATCAGAAAATTACAGGGATCGTGGAATCCGGCGAAAGGAGTTAAGTAGTGTGGTGAATTTGTAAGCGTAGAGAAGTAAAAATGTGGAAGTTGAATTTTCAAATGACAATTTGTAAATGTGATATTTCCAACCGCCAACCGCCAACCGCCAACCGCCAACCAAAAAAATGCCATATGCAAAACAGAAGAAAATTTATCCGCAACAGTGCCGGCCTGGTAGCCGGAAGTTTAGTGATTCCTTCATTCTCCCGATCATTTTTTGCTCCCGCTTATCCTCCGCCGGGGTTACAGCTTTTCACTTTTTTTAATGTGATCGAAAAAGATGTGCCCGGTACCTTAAAACGTATTGCCGAAATCGGATTTGTAGAAATAGAATCTGCATTCAGTAAGCTGGGAGGTTATTATGGATATAAACCAAAGGAATTTGCCGACCTGCTCAAAGCACAGGGCCTGGTCTGGAAGTCACATCATGTTCTGGGCGCACCATTCAAAATGCCTCCCGGAATGAAAATGCCGCTCGATGCGGATGGTAAACCGATGGTCATTCCACCAATGAAAAACCTGCGTGACAATATGCAGGAAATAATAGATTCAGCAGCCGAAGGAGGAATCGAATATCTGGTCTGCGCCAATACACC
>DASXKM010000567.1:0-2746 GCA_036496825.1 Puia sp.
ATTCAGATTAATATACAATGGATTTTTCAACTCATTCAATCAGAATGTTTTTTTAACATAGTTATTGCGATCCTGAACCACATTATCTTTGCGCCTTTGATAAACCTGCTTTCATGAAAATTTTCAAATTCGGAGGGGCAAGTGTTGATTCAGTTTCGCGCATCAGGAATTTACCGGTTATTCTTAAAAATTATGGCTCGGAAAAAATCCTGATCGTAATTTCTGCGATGGGTAAAACCACCAACGCACTCGAAAAAGTAGCGGAAGCTTTTTTTGCAGGGGACGGAGTTCAGGCGCTGGAACTGTTCCAACAGATCAGATCAAATCACTCGCAAATAGCCGAATCCCTGGGTGCACAGGGAAATCGTATTTTCCAGCAAAGAATGGCAGATTTTTTTACGGAAGTGGAATGGTTGCTGCACGATAAGCCCGTAAGATCTTACAATTATTATTACGATCAGATTGTATCTATTGGCGAACTACTGTCAACTTCCATCGTCAGTGATTTCTTGAACAACGCAGGCATTCTGAACCATTGGGTCGATGTTCGGGATATTTTCTCGACAGACGATCAGTTCCGCGCTGCAAATCTTGACTGGAATAAGACCACTGACAGGTTTTCCAAATTGATTGTTCCGTTATTTATTCATAACAATATCGTGCTCACCCAGGGATTTATTGGATCAACGGATGCCAACGAAAGCACCACCCTGGGCAGGGAAGGAAGTGACTATTCTGCAGCTATTTTTGCCAATCTGATGGACGCAGATAGTCTGACGATTTGGAAAGATGTGGAAGGTGTCATGAATGCGGATCCAAAAGCATTTCCGAACTCGGAATATATAAGGGAATTAGGCTATGATGAAGTGATCGAAATGGCATTTTACGGAGCTCAGGTCATTCATCCAAAAACCATCAAGCCTTTACAAAATAAGAATATCCCGCTACGGGTGAAATGTTTTCTGGAGCCTGACCTGCCTGGTACGCTCATTCATTCCAGACACATTGACTTTTTACCGCCGATCATCGTTTTAAAACAAAATCAGGTGCTTGTTCATCTGAGATCGAAGGATTATTCGTTTGTGGGCGAAGAAGGAACAGCAGATTTATATAATATACTTTCTTCTATCCATATTCAGGCTAACCTGCTTCAAACCGGCGCGGTCATATTACAGGTGTGCGTTGATAACATTCCCGAAAAGATTGAGACCCTGGCGATTGAAGCATCAAAAATTTTTGATGTGGAAATGGAAAATGGACTAACCCTGTTAACCGTCAGACATTACAAAAAAGAATTGCTGGAAAGTCTGATCTGTGAAAGAAAAATAGTTTTACAACAATGGTCCCCTGAAACGGTTCAGACACTTTTGTATTGATTGCAGGTTATTTGTTATCCTCAACGAAGAATTAAACTATTACAGTGCTTCTACCATAATGGTCTGTTTGAGTTTAAATGGAACATTTTTCCCCTGGCGAAGAGCAGGTGTCCAAAGTGCCATGTCTGTAAAAGCTTTCTCAATTTTCAGATTCATCTTTTCATTGCCTCCACTGATCGCATTTGCATAAATTGTCTTTCCATTTTCATCAATAATATATTCCATCAGCACAAAAGCTTTACGTTGGCCCGGTTCAAGCTCTTTAATCATTTCGGCGCTGAGTCTGTCAATGAATACCTTAAAGGCCGGATTTCCACCCGGATACAAAGGCAGTTTATCGACACTGATTGCAAGTTCTTCTTCCGGTATGGGTTGTTCAGGGTGGCTGATTTTTTTAACAAACCTCGTGTCCGCTTTTGGAGGTGGAGCTGGCAATGGCGTTTCTTCAATTACATACTCTCCTTTCGGATTCACAATAACCGGCGGAACCTGGCGGTTTTTTTCAAAATAAGAAAACGCATTCTGCATGCTCTTTTCGAAAGGAACAAATTCATTAAAACTTGTCAGGAAATGATTCAGATAGGCAACACTTCTCGTGTTGTTAAAATTGACCGGAAATATGTGAACCGGGATAAAGTCCTGCCCCATATCCTTTGCATGGGCAGCCAGTACATAGAGTTCTTCAATTTGTCCGTCAGTGATCGGAATACAGCCGGTGGTTACACAGCTTCCATGTATGTAAATATCCCCTCCCGGCTGGGAAAGGTCACATAGCATTCTGTCAGATGCATTTGGGTAATTCAGCCCCAGGGACAAGTGATAAAGGCTTCTGGGATTGAATTCATTTATATAATAAAAGCCTTCCGGCACCTGGTAATCTCCCGCCATCCTTTTAGGACCCAGAGAACCTGCCAGAGCACAGATCTTATATGTCTTAAAAAGCTTATATTTTTCACTTTGCTTGTTCTTGACCCAAACCTCCATCTCACTGTCATATTTAAAGGAGCGGATATAAACAAACCTGGCGGGCCAGATCAGCTGTTTAGCCGCGAATTGCTTCTGAAGGGTATCATCTTCCCGGCTCATCATTTCGCTGATTTTGGGGTAGCTTTTCTGATTATCCAGAAAACGAACGTTATATGAGTTAGAAGTTTGGGAAAAAAGCGGTGAAAACCACAAATTCAGGCAAAGAAGGAACAATGCCTGACCGGAAAACCTGATTCTCTTTGTGCAGGAAAAAATAGTATGCATTGGTACGGAAAGTTACTTATTAAAACAAAAATACGGCCATATTATTATGTACGCAACCTTGAAAACCAGATTGTTTTATCTTCATGCCATAATTGGAAAAATGCTCAAAATCGGAATAT